>NZ_JCACIN010000080.1:0-27988 GCF_059504425.1 Drouetiella sp. | reverse complement strand
CAACTACTGTACCAATGCCTAAAGCAATTAAAGAATTCGAGGGTTGCATATAACAGTCTTTAACCAGTCTGGAGTGCTGACGAAGCAGAGAAGACAACCTTAAGCAGAATACGGGTAGAGCAGTAGCTTTGGCAAATAGTAAGTCGCCTAATGATCTGCAAAACACAAGTTACGGAGTAAAATCCTGAAAAACACGAGCAAGGGGCCAAATTGAGCAAGATTAACCAGAACTAACATAGATTAGCATTGTCTTGAAAACAAATATTGTTTCAGTAGCCTGTCATCAGTCATTTTCTCTGTAGACAGACAGGCTGCTTGATCTGTTTCCGTGGCTCAGAAATTATTTTTTTCGATCGCCCGTTTAGCGATCGCTGGGCAAGTGAAACAAAGTGGAAGACTTTCAAACAATCGAGACTTGAGGCATCCCCTTTGCAGTAAGATTGCCTATTGTGGCTCTTGCAGAAAGCCTTGCGGCATTACCTCAATTCAGGATCTACAAACTTTACCTACCTAGCCCCTGTCCATATGCCTAAGGTTCTTGTTTCTGACCCGATCGATCAAGTTGGAATCGATATCCTGTCTCAAGTTGCTCAAGTAGACATCCAAACCAGTCTGTCTGCTGAAGAGCTTGTTCAAATCATCCCAGACTATGACGCTCTGATGATTCGCTCTGGAACCCGTGTCACCAAAGACGTCATTGAAGCGGGAAAGCTACTCAAAATTATTGGTCGAGCAGGCGTTGGCGTAGACAATGTTGACGTTCCGGCAGCCACCCGGCGCGGCATTTTGGTAGTCAATTCTCCTGAAGGCAATACGGTAGCAGCAGCAGAACATGCAGTTGCCATGATGCTAGCTTTGTCTCGCCACATTCCAGATGCCAATCAGTCGATCAAAAGCGGCAAGTGGGATCGCAAGAGCTTCACAGGGGTAGAAGTTTATAAAAAAACGCTCGGCATCATGGGTCTGGGCAAAATTGGTGCCCATGTGGCAACCATTGCCCGATCGATGGGAATGAGGCTGTTGGCATACGACCCGTTTTTGTCTAACGAGCGAGCTGAGCAGTTAGGCTGTCAATTGGTTGAGTTAGATTTTCTGTTTCGGGAATCGGAATATATTACGCTGCACCTGCCCAAAACTCAGGAAACCTATCACTTGATCAACGCTGAGGCGCTGGCAAAAATGAAGCCAACAGTGCGGATTATCAACTGCGCTAGGGGCGGCATTATTGATGAGGCAGCACTGGCAGAAGCACTGGCTCAGGGTCGGATTGCCGGGGCAGCTCTAGATGTTTATGAAGAAGAGCCGCTAGGAGAGTCGGCACTGCGATCGCTCGGTACAGAGATTGTCCTTACCCCTCACTTAGGAGCTTCCACCGAAGAGGCACAGGTGAATGTGGCGATCGACGTTGCCGAGCAAATTCGGGACGTATTGCTGGGTCTACCCGCCCGCTCTGCCGTCAATATTCCGGGTCTGCGCCCTGACCTGATGGAGAAACTGCGCCCCTATCTGCGCCTTGCCGAAACCTTGGGGAGCATGGTCAGCCAGCTTGCCGGAGGGCGAATTGAGTCGCTTGACATTCGCTTACAGGGCGAACTTGCCAGCAATGACAGTCAGCCTGTTGTCGTGGCGGCGCTGAAGGGCTTGCTTTCCAGCGCTCTGCAAGAGCGGGTCAACTACGTTAATGCCAGCATTGAAGCCAAGGAACGTGGCATTCGGGTGATTGAAACCCGCGATGCTGCCTCCAAGGATTACACCGGATCACTGCATTTATCAGCCAAAGGTTCTCTAGGCGAACATTCGGTTACAGGCGCTCTGCTGGGGGATAGCGAGATTCGGATTACGGATCTTGACGAGTTTCCTGTCAATGTGCCGCCTAGCCGCTATATGCTGTTCACATTGCACCGAGATATGCCAGGAATCATCGGGAAGATTGGTTCTCTGCTGGGCAGTTTCAATGTCAACATTGCCAGTATGCAGGTGGGGCGTAAGATTGTCCGGGGGGATGCCGTGATGGTGCTGAGCGTTGACGATCCTCTGCCAGACGGCATTGTGGCAGAAATTACGAAGGTTCCTGGCATCCGCGATGCCTACACTGTGACTTTGCCGGAATAGAGTTCCGGTAGCTTTGCCAGACTATATTTCTAGACCAGAATATACTTCTAGAAAAACTGCCAGAACAACTCAGACGATTTCTCAGCCTTGAATTCTTACAGCAGTTTTCAATTGCATAAATCACAGTTATTTTTTTAGAAGCCTCGCGGAGCAAGGCTTCTAAAAAAATAACCCACACTTAACCAAGCGCAAAGCGTTGTAAATCAAATGGCAAGTAGCTGGTGGGAAATTCAGGTTGCTTGTGAGCCGATCGCCGAAGAGCTAGCCTACTGGCGCTTGGACAACTTTGGCTGCCGAGGCACTTCCAGCGAAACCAAAGGCTACACCTGCGTGGTTAAAGCCTATTTGCCGCAGTTCAAAGCTCAGCAGCTCGACTTAGCCGCCCTAGCTCTGTGGCTGCAACAGGATGCTCTATGCTCAGAACTACCGCTGCCGCTGGTTCAGTGGCACTTGATTGACGAAGAGGATTGGTCAAGTAGCTGGAAAGATCACTGGCATCCTCAGGAAATTGGCGATCGCTTCCTGATCAACCCGGCATGGATACCGCCACCGGAAAATAGCGATCGCATTATCATCAAGCTTGATCCAGGAGTTGCCTTTGGGACGGGCGCTCACGCCACCACTCAGCTCTGTCTAGAATCGCTAGAGATGCGGATCACGGAGCCTAGCAACATTGTTGTAGCCGATATCGGCTGCGGCTCTGGCATTCTTTCTGTTGGGGCTTTGCTACTGGGCGCAAAGCTTGCCTACGCGGTAGACACCGATCCGCTTGCTGTTCAGGCAACCCATGAAAATCAGGAAATGAACCACATTGATGCCGATCGCCTGATTGTGGCTGAGGGCAGCATTGAGCGGATTAAAGAATTAATTTCTGAGCCAGTGGATGGGATCGTCTGCAATATCCTGGCAGAGGTAATCATTGATCTAATCCCGCAGATGACCGATATCTCTAAGCTAACCACCTGGGGTATTCTGAGCGGCATTTTGCTGGATCAGGTCAAACCGATCACCGATACCTTAGAACAGCATGGCTGGATAATCGCCACCCTCTGGCGGAGACAAGATTGGTGCTGCTTGAACATCAGGCGCTCTTAAAATCATCTTAGTAGGATGAGCAATGCCCATCCTACTAAGATGATCACCTCTAATACTGCGGCACCGACGAATCAACTTCCTGACTCCAGGCAGTAATGCCACCTACGACATTCACGCCCTCAATACCCGACTCTTTGAGAATGCCGATCGCCTTAGCCGATCGTCCACCTAGCTTGCAATGCACAATCAGCTTGTGCCCATTCAGCAACTCCTTCACCTGAGTCACCCCGTCGCCGTTCTCAATGTCTGGTAGCGGCACCAGAACAGAGCCAGGAATGCGGGCAATCTCGTATTCATTGGGATTGCGGACATCGAGCAGCACAAAATCCTGTGCGCCGCTGTCTAGAATTTGCTTCAGTTCAGTGACCGTAATTTCTTGCATGGCTGCCTGCTGTTGTGCTTCTGCTGCTCTAGCTTGAGGGATTCCACAAAACTCTTCGTAGTCAATCAGCTTGTCAATGACGGGGCGAACTGGATTAGGTCGCAGCTTCAGCTCCCGGAAGCTCATATTCAGAGCATTGTAGAGCAACAGACGACCGCTAAGCGTTTCTCCAGCGCCAAGGATGATCTTGACGGTTTCGGTGGCTTGAATCACGCCAATGATTCCCGGCAGGATACCCAAGACCCCCCCCTCTGCACAGGAAGGCACCAGTCCAGGTGGTGGGGGTTCAGGATAGAGATCTCGGTAGTTAGGGCCGCCTTCATAATTGAAAACGGTAGCTTGCCCCTCAAACCGGAAAATTGAGCCGTAGACGTTGGGCTTGTTCAGCAGCACGCAAGCATCATTGACAAGATAGCGAGTCGGGAAGTTATCTGTGCCGTCTACGACGATGTCGTAGGGAGCTACGATGTCTAGAGCATTCTCGGCACTCAAGCGCGTCTCATATAGATCAACCTGGCAAAAGGGGTTAATCTCTAAAATCCGGTCTTTGGCAGACGCAATTTTAGGCTTACCCACCCAGGAGGTGCCGTGAATCACCTGGCGTTGCAGATTAGAGAAATCAACGACGTCAAAATCAACGATGCCAATTCGTCCGACGCCAGCGGCGGCGAGATACAGCAGCAAGGGCGAACCCAGACCACCCGTGCCAATGCATAGCACGCTGGCTGCTTTCAGGCGCTTTTGTCCGTCTAACCCAACTTCCGGCAGGATCAGGTGACGAGAATAGCGTTCATATTCTTCTTTGGTTAACTGGACTTCATCCAGATTGGGATTTAGCATGGCTAATTTTACAAAAGGCAGGTTTTACGAGATATGGCATCAGGTTTGAGGGGTGTCGCCTGATTCTTTCTATTAGAGCAGGTCTGCTGAAATTTTGAATTTTAGATTTTGCGGAGAAGCGGGATCGAGGAGGGTTAACTCTTCAGGCTGAAACTGGTGATGATCATTCAGGCTCCAAGAGCGATGGTCGATCGCTCTGCCTTTTTCAACAGAAATAATTAAGTAAGAATATCTTAACCAGGCGATCGCCCGATCGCATTCTGAGGGCACAGCCGGATGATCGGGATGGGAATGGTAGACGCCAATAACATCAAGCTGGCGATCGCGTCCATAGCGCTGAGCTTCTAGCAAATCTCTGGGATCGATGCAGTAGCGATCGGCTTTAGAGTGAGAGTTTTCTGAGGCAGAGGCGGTAGGGGCGATCAACTCCATTTCTTCTGCACTCCAGACGTTGAGCGTTTCCCACACTTCCACCAGGTCTTTTCTCTCATGAGAAGGGTCAAGCTGTCCTAGCAGCAACCCGCAGCACTCGTCTGGATAGGTGCGTTGGGCATGGTCACAGATTTGCTGAAGCTGGGCAGCGCTCATTTGCAGCATGGCGGCTCAGCTATGCTGCTAGGTGCTGCTGAAAGAAGGCAATCGATCGCGTCCAGGCATCTTCAGCCGCTTCGGGCTTGTAGGCTTCGGGACGGGCATCGTTGAAGAAAGCATGACCTGCATTCGGGTAGGTGTGGGCTTCGATCGCCTTACCCGCCTGCTGGATATCAGCTTCAAGCTGGCTGACTGCGGCTGGCGGCACAAAATCATCTTCTGCACCAAATAAACCCAAAACCGAAGCCGTGAGCTTCGAGAAATCGGGCTTGACGTTGGGATGAATGCCGTAAAAATCCACTACGGCGGCAATGCTGGGGCTAACGGTGGCGGCAAGCAGTGCCAACTGTCCCCCCATGCAAAAGCCCACGACACCTAGCTTGCTGCTAGTGACAGATTCCTGAGCCAGGAGATAGTCAATGGTTTTTTGCAAATCTTGAGCGGCTTGTTCGATATTCAGCGCCATCAACATCCGACCTGCTTCGTCAGGCGAAGTCGTAGTTTCGCCATGGTAAAGGTCTGGGGCAAGTGCCGTGTAGCCCAGCTTTGCAAAGCGATCGGCAACCGATTTGATGTGAGGCACTAGCCCCCACCATTCCTGTAAGACGATGATCCCCTGTCCATTGGATGCTTCGGGCAATGCCAGGTAGCCAATGTCTTGAATGTCTGTTCCCATAATCTCACTCGCCAGTCATGTCTAAAGTACACCGCTCTAAAGTACACCGCACTGTCCCTGCTGTCTGAGCAGATGATCGCACAGTACCAAGGCTACCATTGCTTCCACCATAGGCACAGCTCTCGGCAATACACAGGGATCATGTCGTCCTTTTGCCGCCAAGACCGTCTCTTCTCCTGCTTTCGTGACGGTGCGCTGCTCTTTACGAATAGTGGCCGTAGGTTTGAACGCTGCTCGGAGAATAATGTTTTCTCCGTTTGAGATGCCGCCCTGGATGCCGCCCGATCGATTGGTGACGGTGCGCGTCTCACCCTGCTCATCTATGTAGAACTCGTCGTTGTGTTCGCTGCCCGTCAGCAGGGTTCCAGCGAAGCCAGAGCCAATCTCAAAACCTTTGCTTGCCGGGAGCGACAGCACGCCTTTCGCCAAGTCTGCCTCTAGTTTGTCGAATACGGGCATTCCCAAGCCTTTGGGTAAGTTGCGCGCCACGCATTCCACGACTCCGCCAACCGAATCGCCCGATCGCCCCACTTGCTCGATTAGCTCAATCATGCGATCGGCACATTCGGCATCCGGACAGCGGGCAATGTTGCTTTCCACCTGCTCCAGCGTCACCGTATTGGGATCAACAACACCCTCTAGGTTTTTGATTCGCTTGACGTAGCCAATAATTTCAACGCCTGCCACCTGCCGGAGAATTTTTTTGGCGATCGCCCCAGCTGCCACCCGTCCGATTGTTTCTCGCGCTGACGATCGCCCGCCGCCCTGCCAGTTGCGAATCCCATACTTGGCATCGTAGGTGGCATCGGCATGGGAAGGACGATAGGTTTGCGCCATCTCGTCGTAGTCCTGAGAGCGCTGATCTTTGTTGCGCACCAAAATAGCGATCGGCGTACCCAAGGTCTTGCCTTCAAACACGCCAGACAGAATTTCGCAGGTGTCGGCTTCTTTGCGGGGTGTGGTTATTTTGCTCTGTCCCGGACGACGGCGATCGAGTTCAAACTGAATTTCCTCAACCGAAATCTCCAATTGTGGAGGGCAGCCATCGATGATTACCCCAACTCCCCCGCCATGGGACTCGCCAAAGGTGGTAATCCGAAACAAGTGACCAAAGGAATTGCCCATAGCTTTCTAAACATCCAGGCGCAAGAGCAAAAATTCGTTCTTAGGAAGCCTATTTTAGCTCACTCTGAGAGCCGGAGATAGGAGGATTCAGGGAGCGATTCAGAGGAGACTCATCTGTTCGACCCATCAGTTCAGGATAGTGATCGACTGAACGGGGTAGCGCCTTCACCTCATTAGTGGTAGCAATGTGCCCGGTATAAAAGGCTCCTGCTTCAATATCCAATGAGTTAGCGCTCACGTCGCCCTCCAGCCGAGCCGTTCGGCTAAGGGTCAGCCGACCCGCAGCAACCACCCTGGCTTTAATCACGCCATGCACAATAATGTTGTTTGCCTTTAGCTCAGGTCCCTCAACCAGACCAGTTTGAGAGATTTCCATATCTCCCCGCACTTCAACAGTGCCATGCACGATCCCATCGACCCGCAGATTGCCTTCAATTTTCAGGTTGCCCTCAAACTCACTGGTGGCGCTTAAGTAAGTTAACGATTTAGTTGGCTTGCGATTAAACATGTTGGCGATCGGTTCGTTAAGCGGCTTATTGCAGTTTAATTTAGTGCAGTCTAATTCAGATAGTCCTTCGGATCTACCACATAGCCATTACGATACACCCCATAGTGTAAATGAGGTTCACGCGAGCGCCCAGTATTCCCCAAATAGCCAAGGATTTGATGGCGATCGACAGCCATGCCCTCAGTCACCATGAGCTGATCTAAATGAGCATATAGCGTTCGATAGCCATAGCCGTGATCAACTACAATCCGATTGCCAAAGCTTTGATCCCAGCCCGCTTTTTCTACGGTGCCAGGCGCGGTTGCCTGAACTGGGCTGCCATAGGCTGCAACAAAGTCAATGCCTTGGTGCATCTCATACCCCCATCCTGAAGTCCCAGAGCGTAACCCAAACAAAGAGGTAATCCGGGCTGTGTGAGCAATCGGCATGCCGCTAGGTCGAGAGATTTCTCGCAGCGCCGTCTGTTCTGAGATAGGTAGGGTCTTGTGCTGAAGGAGTTGCAGCAAACTCGGAATTTTATCCCTAGCCGCGCTTAGCATGACTTCCGGCTTTGCCCTCAGACCTATTGAAAGGGAGTCCGCTTGCGCTTCAGAATCAAGATCAATGCCAGAGCTTTCTCTAAGGGTTCTTCGATGATCTTTCAGCGCGCCAATCTTAGTCTCTAGTGCCTCTAAGCGCTCAAGGATATTGCCTGCCTCTTGGGTGAGCTGGGAGTTGCGTTGAGCAAGCTGGCTATTTTGACGTACGTAGGAGAAGACTGCAATGAGAGTAGAGAGTAGCAGCCCAGCCCCCAAAATTAGAATCAAAAATGCGATCGCTGGGTGAAAGGATACAACAATTGGCTCTCTGCCCGTGCCAGAAATCAGAATAGTGTAACGATTAGGTCTATAGCGCGTCATGCCCCCTTATTCTTGATCCCGCATGGAGAATGACGTAGGATGCCACAGCAGGTCAAGCTTAAACATTGTAAGGCAAGCGATCCCCAAGTTGGGGATCGCTTGCCTGATTCAGAAAGATGCGGCAGAGTAAGCATCCTCAACAACCAAAAAGCGCCCTCCCAAGGGAGAGCGCTTTGAAACCTAACTCAGGAGCCGACTGACCCGCCTCTAGCCGTTGATGGCAGGAGCAGTGATAGCCACAGGAGCCGCTTCACCCGCAGCCAAGTCCAACGGGAAGTTGTGAGCATTCCGCTCGTGCATCACTTCCATCCCCAAGTTCGCACGGTTCAAAATGTCTGCCCAGGTGGAGACCACGCGACCCTGCGAGTCGATGATGCTCTGGTTGAAGTTGAACCCGTTCAGGTTGAATGCCATTGTGCTGATGCCCAATGCCGTCATCCAGATACCCACCACTGGCCATGCACCCAACAAGAAGTGCAAGCTGCGGGAGTTGTTGAATGAGGCGTATTGGAAGATCAACCGACCGAAGTAGCCGTGAGCCGCAACGATGTTGTAGGTCTCTTCTTCTTGTCCAAACTTGTAGCCGTAGTTCTGCGATTCGGTCTCGGTGGTCTCACGCACTAGGGAGGAGGTGACCAATGAACCGTGCATCGCACTGAACAACGCACCACCAAACACACCTGCTACGCCCAACATGTGGAAGGGGTGCATCAGGATGTTGTGCTCAGCTTGGAACACGAACATGAAGTTGAAGGTGCCGGAGATACCCAAAGGCATGCCGTCAGAGAAGGAACCTTGTCCGATCGGGTAGATCAGGAAAACTGCGGTTGCGGCTGCAACAGGGGCAGAGTAAGCCACGCAGATCCAAGGACGCATACCCAGACGGTAGGAAAGTTCCCATTCACGTCCCATGTAGCAGAAGACGCCAATCAGGAAGTGGAAAACCACCAACTGGTAAGGGCCGCCGTTGTACAGCCACTCGTCGAGTGAAGCTGCTTCCCAGATGGGGTAGAAGTGCAAGCCGATCGCGTTGGAGGAAGGAACGACTGCACCGGAGATGATGTTGTTGCCGTACATCAAGGAACCGGCAACAGGCTCACGGATGCCGTCAATGTCTACAGGAGGTGCGGCGATGAAGGCGACGATGAAGCAGATGGTGGCGGAGATCAGGGTGGGGATCATCAGGACGCCGAACCAGCCGATGTAGAGGCGGTTGTCGGTGGAGGTGACCCACTCGCAGAACCGCGCCCACAGGTTAGCGCTTTCGCGCTGCTGTAGTGTAGTTGTCATGGTTGATGAGTGCTTGTTAGATAACTTTACGATGTTGAGGAAAGTGCTTTGCTTTCCTTAATGAACATATTAGATGGTTTATTGATTTTTGTAAACTAGCTGGGAGTATTTGCTCAGCTCTCTCATAAATCTTTGAGAATTCTCCAGCCTTAAGCCTTCCAGCAGCACACTATTTGATTTCTTCTCTTCTAAAACTTAGTAGTTGGCACGGGAGCCGACTGTAGAACCAGAGACGTTCTGTAGAACCAGAGACGTTCTCAAGCACATTGATAACGCCAGTCTTACCGATGCCTTCGGCAATTTTGAAACCTAGTGTTCTAAAATCCTTGGCGACGATCGTCGCAGTACGCCTCTCAGTCAAACCAATCGCGAGGTGCTGATGCACGTTATTAAATTACTTGTTTGGGTAGTATGCGGGTAATGATTTTTTGTGGTGTGGGCAAAGCCCACACCACAAAAAATCATTACCTCCTGAGGACTATCTTTGTTTGGAATGCCTAAGCCTAAGTTTGATCTTTCGTAACTAGAAATAGTCTGCTGAACAAATACAGCATGATAACTCTGTAGCGAAATGCCAGAAAAGTTACGATCGGCGTGGCCACACTGCACAGCAAGAATATCAGGACGATTCCTGACAAATCAATGTGAAAATAGTCGATCGCCAGTCTGACAAAATCGTTATCTAAAATGCCGCCCTTCCCCATCTCATAGACAGTGCGTTCTTCGGCATTGGTTAGCAGATTATAGGCAAAGCGGATGTCGTAAAACACCGTGAACAGCCCCAGCATTCCGTAAAGCGGGCGCTCAATGCTGTGGCGACAGCTCCAGCCGCTCAGGGCGCGATAGAGAAAAATCCCGGCAAACAGCAGCTCAAATCCATGCCCCATTGCCACAATCAGAATGCTGTGAAGGGGCGTAAAGATGCTGATGCCATAGACGATCGCCCCACCCAGCAGCACTCTAGACGTGAGGTCGTTTTGCCGATAGCGGTAGCAAAGATAGGCAAAGCCGCAGCCAACGCCAAACAGCAAGAGCGGGATACGATCGTTGGTTTGCATCGTTACGCCGCCGCCGTAGGTAAAGTCGAAGGCTGGAATAGCAGCATAGCCGAATAGCCACGCTACGCTGGCATGACCTAGCTCATGGACAATGATCAGCAAAGGACTAACGAGAACCGTGAGCTTTTGAGAGGCAAGCAGCAAACTTGCCAGGATCAAACTGGCGATCAAGGTTTTCCACCCTGCTGCATCGATCGGGGTCGTGAGCCGATCGCGCTTAGGCGCAGAGCGTTGGGAAAACTTGCGGGTGCCAAGGGCTAGCTGTTGCAGTTGTGAAACTCCTTCAGTATCTCCCAGGGAAATTTCTCGCACCCAAACTGGCTCAGCAGCAGATTCAGCCCTAGGGTATCCCATTACGGAAAGGTGACGTACTGGCAGTTGCGTGAGATGCCAATGACTCATCTCACGGCAAATGAGCGTCAGGCAAACCTGTTCATCAGGAGTGATCTGTTCTACCAGGCTAATCTTCAGGTAGTCAGCCTCAATCGCCAGAGTAGCAAGAACATGTTTGTGAACAAGGGCACGATCGATTAGCGTTTTCATGGCGGATAGATCGCCCAGACCAGCGCGATCGCGCAGTTTCGAAGTTTCGTTGGAGGAATTCGATCGCGCCACGAGAAAGTTGGGTTGCAAATCTAACGTCTGCGTCCAGGTGACTGAAGATCCGCCTCGTTCACGCGCAAACAGCCGTACAGACTCTAGCGTAGGAATCTGCAACCGCACCAGTTCACCCAGGATGAGCATAATGGAGCGGCGCTGATCAGGGACAGGCGAAGCCTCTAATAGAAGCTCAAGACAAGCAGACTGAGACTTTACCTTGACTGTGATGCCGTAGGGATGCAGCTTTTTAGCTATCAGTCCCGCAATGGCGTGGGAATTTCCCGATCTCGCTAGATCAAGCAAACGATCTGGGTTTAATTGAATATCGCTAGGCTGTAACTCTGGGTCAGGCGAGAATAAGTCTGCTGCTAAATTTACCTCTCTCTCGAAGAATTGCTCAGTCATATGGCTCAGCCATGCCGTCCTTAAAATATCCCCGTGATTTTCCTATAATTCCCACAGGCTCCACGATTCCCACAGGCTAGAGGCTGACCTCAGCACAGGGGCAAATGGATAAGGCGATCGCCAAGCTAAGAAGCCACAATGAGCTGCAAAAGCAGACTAGCGAGGATCTGACCGTTCATCAGAAGCTTTTGGATGGGCTTGAGGCTCTGCTCCCTGGTTGAGAGACTGATACATCTCAAAATCCCAGCTGTTGCCATCTACAGTCTCTAGTTCAGGATGCACTTCAGGCTCCAAATCATCCCACTCTGCGGCAATCTCGGTTGTCGCAGATGAATGAGCAGAATTAGTCTGCGGGACTGGAGAAAAGGGGCGATCGATGATACCACTCTCTTCAACAGCTCCCTTTTGAATGGCATCCAAAACTTCAGATGAGGAATTCTGGTTGTTCGGCTCTTCTGACTTCAGAGCTGTGTCAGTCAGGGTCGTACCCATTAGGGTTGTGCTGATCAAGGCTTCAATCCAGCCTTGAAACACTCTAGCCAAGTCAGCAACTTGAGCAGGCAACCGATCTAAAATATTGGCAGTGTAAATACGCCAGGAGCCATCCTTAAAAGCAGTTTGAAGTTGTGCAAACTGCCTATGTACGGCATCTTGCAGAGAATCGCCCTGAAGCTGAATTCGCTGCTCTACGGGGGTCTGAGCAAATCGCAAACTCAAAGTTTGCCACCCTAACCCGCCCAAAAGCGCTACGCTCGCCATCTGTCCCAGCAGGAGGCTACCTGTGATCCGCCCTGCACAGATCCAAAGCACTAGGGCATAAAACAGTCCCAGACCACTCCAGAGCAAATCATATTTTCGATAAATTTCTGGAAACAAGAAGGCGGATAGGTACAAGCTGAGACTGCCGAAGCCAACTGCCAGTGCCAGAATATAGGCAAGCATTGTGTTTCTCCTGAGAGCGCTGAAGACAGCATATCCCTAATGTTATTGCGGATGTGCCTAATGCTTCCTATCTTGTCAGCGCCTACCCATACAAATTGCCAACAAATTCTCCATAGCCATTGTAGAGGAGAGTGGGAATCTCCTTCCACTCAAATTGAGAGCCAGAGGCGATCAGACGCTCTTTGCGCTGTGACCAGCGAGGGTGAGCGACTTCAGGCTCTACGTTCGCCTCAAATTTGTACTCGCCCGGACTAAGCGTATTCCAAAAGGTTTCAGGCTGGGTATCAGTAAACTCAATTTTGACGATCGACTTAGCGCCCTTAAAACCATATTTCCAGGGGATTACAGCTCTCAGGGGTGCGCCATGCTGCTTGGGTAGCGTGTGTCCGTAAATGCCAACCGCAAAAAATGCTAGATCGTTTGCCATTTCCTCAATCCGCAGCGCTTCATGGTAGGGGAACGGCAGAAAGTCGCCGGGCGGAAAAATGGGACCCTTGGTAATGGTGCGATCGTAATAGGAAGTAAACCGGACAAATTTGGCTTGAGGAGTTGGCTCCACATCCTTAAGGATGGCACTCATTGGGAAGCCCAGCCAAGGTACTACCATCGCCCAAGCCTCAACGCATCGGAAGCGATAAAGGCGCTGTTCTAGCGGAAACTTGTACAAATCTGCTAAGTCATAAGTTCGGGGTTGACTCACCAGCCCTGTAACTTCAACCTTCCAATCTTCTAAAGGCAACTTCTGAGCGTTTTTCCAAATGTTCTTGGAGCTGCCGTACTCATAAAAATTATTGTGGGTTGCCGCTAGCGTTTCGTTCGTGATAGGGCGACCTGCCTGCAGAAAGTCAGCATTTGGGCTGGCTGGCAGCGGCTGCACGCCGATAATCGGCTGATCTGCCTCAGATTGCTGCTCACAGCCCCATAAGGGCAGCGCTGCTCCGGCAATGCTAATCCCCGATAGACCCTGCAAAAAACGCCGCCGATTTAGGAAAGCCCCTTCAGAAGTTGCCTCACGTTCAGGAAGTTGCCAAGGCTGAGGAATATGGATAAACGGCATTGAGGGTTTAATCTTTGAGTGCTGAGCTTTACACTTCTTCAATATTTCTCACTATAGCAATTTCCAATCTCACAAAAACTATTCTTGCTCCTCATAATCTTAATGTTTCAATCTTTGCGAAAATTGCTTTAGAATAGAAGACGGTTACACCGGGATGTAGCGCAGCTTGGTAGCGCGCCTGCTTTGGGAGCAGGATGTCGCAGGTTCGAATCCTGTCATCCCGACTTGTTGGTAGTTCTAAAAAGTAATGATTTTCTGTGGTGTGAGCTTTGCTCACACCACAGAAAATCATTACCTAAATTGCTTTAGTCATCAACTAAACAGAAATAAATAATTAGCAGTTAGAGCAAAATTATTTATCCTTCCCTAGAGCTTTTATGGGAAGGATGGGGGCGGTAGTCGTGTTGAAAAATAAATTAGGGATAATCCCCCAACCATTCCAGCCATTGCACTAGCTCCAGGTCAGTAAGAAGCGATTGACTACCTTTGTTAAAGAGAGACGAGAGACGATCGCGTACCTGAACCTTTGTCCAAGAAAGCCGTCGGATTTGAACAGAGATAGCAACCAGTAGGTCAGCAAGATCAGAATTAACACAGGTGGATTTGAGAAATAAATTACGACCTGTCTTTGAAACTTCCTTTAGCTGATCATGACTGAAAGGCTTGTCTGGCAATGGGTTACTGCCTGTACCGGATAATAAGCTTGTAGGATAAGTGTCGATGAATGCGGATCTAACGCAATTCATCGACTTCTCCTCATGTGAAGCTGGGGGGTGCGGGGGGTTATCCACAAGATTTACTTCTGTGGATAACTCTTCAGACAAAATCTGAGGTAGCGCCTCCATAACATCTAGAGATGAATCTTCAAGCATTAAAAATTCTGGATGCCAAAGATCGCGGTGGCGATAGAGAGAGCTGCCACCAATTCCAGCCTGTGTTAGCAATCGGAATCGAGCCGTTGCACCAGAGGGTAGAGAGTTTTGATTAAGGTAAGAAGCGATCGCCTCTTGAATTCGTACTCTGGCATTTTCAGACTGCTGCTGATTCCAGCTCAAGCCCAGGTTTTCCTCTTTCTCAGGCTTTTCTTTTTTGCTGCCGTAGGGATAGTAGTGACTTGCCTCAACACAGCGTACCCATTCTAGCGATCGCTGTTCAATCTCATGCTGGTGTTGGCACCACTGCTGATATCCCGGTAAAGACTGCGCCACTCTGATAATTTCATCTACTAAGGCTTGACCCTGAAGTGCCTCTCCTCCCGATAGAACTGGATGAAAAACATAGGTGCGCATAGCAATTCGCCCTAAAAGGTAGTTGGTTTGACCTGAGCCTGTCCAACCCAACTCAATTTCAGCATTCAGATCATTGAGAAATTTATCCGCTTTACCTGAAATTCGATAGTGGCGCTGCTTTATTTGCCGTAAAGTCTGACGCAGAGCTTTGCTATCAATATCATTGTGCAGCTCAACCTGATGCCACTGCGCCACAAAGCGATCGCGATCACTCCAAATTGGCTGAAAGTCAGAATTCAGTAAGTAAGAACCTGCCTGCATCGGCAGTCGATGGGCATTGTAGAGACTGAGGTTTTCCTCAGTAGCGTAAGGTTTGGGATTAGGAAAGACTTCAAGCTGCCCCGGAGCTAGTTTGAATCCAGCAGTTTCTAAGCTTGTAGAGACCGCGATCGCCAGCTCCCACGATCGTTGAGCCACCTGAAATGGAAAGTAAAGATGAAGCCCACCGCTATAGCTAGAGGTACAGGCTAAGTGAGAAGCCAGTCCCAAAGGTTCTAGGGCGGCCAAAATCCGAGAGATCGCTAGAGCATCACGCTGAGGATGGTAGATGCTGCCGATGTCAATATCCAAAAGACAGTAGCGAGTCTCAGCGGCAAACCTTACACCATAAAGATATCTGCCCTGCAACAGCACCCGATCGGCTAAAGGATAGCGACGCTCAGTTTGCCAATCGGGTGACTGTCCGGGCTGCGAATGTTCGGCGTAAATATAGTCAAATCGATGGGGAAAGAGCGCTAGAAAAGTGTCTGGCTCTCTGACATAAGTAGGCTGCTCAGACTTCTTGGAGGAGACGATCGCTCCCTCTTTTGACAAAAGCCGATCAGCTTGCAGAATTTGATTAGGACAAACAAAACTTTCCCGAAGTTCTATGACAGAACTCCGAGACCTGCTAGGATCTTGAAACATATGATTTTCCCAACTCCGGGAAATAAACGGGAGACCCTTTTGCTAACTGTGGTAGGGAGGCAAGAGGGTTTTTACTTCGCAGTCTTTACTTTGAAGTTTAGATTTTGGATCTTGGATAAAACCTAGAGTCTTTTAGGCAAATGAATCAGACCTCTTAGGCAAACACGAAGAGTAAACGGCTGAAATCCTCCTTTTTGATCTTTTTCGATCGAATTCATCCAAAATTCCTGGATTCAGAAATCTGATGGACGCAAGGTTAACACCGAAGTTTTTCGATCTCAAGAGATCAACTGATCCCATACGCGGGCGTTATAGCCGTTCTATACGTGGGTGTTACAGGTACAAACCATACGCGAAAGTTATAGGCTAAAGTCTTGACGCCCTCGCAAAAAACTGGGGTTGGAAGTGGAGCGCGCGATCGCCATCAGTCCCCAAAAAAATGATTGTGTAGCGATCGCTTCATCCTCTGCTAAAGTGATGCGACCCCTGAAGCGCTGAGGCAAATTTTGCAGGAAAAATTCGGGGACAATACGTGGGCGTTACAGGTAAAAACATCCGCCAAAGTTACAGGTAGATGGCGAAAAATCATACGTGGGCGTTACAGCCTTGCGACTACCTATAGCGTTCGGATGCACTCTTGACGAATTTCTAGCACCACATATAGTTATGTTTTGAAGCACAACACTACCTCTAGTGCATTCGATCGGTAGCCCTCAAAAGGTAATGATTTTTTATGGGGTGGGCTTTGCCCACCCCATAAAAAATCATTACCACCAGCACCCATTCAAGCTTTAAGAAAGATTTAATTGGACGCAGCAACTAGGAAACCAGGCAACATGGGACTTCACACGACGACTCGACAATCCGAAACTTTTCCAGTCGATGGTCATCTGCTCATGGTGTTGCCCAGAGCTGCCGCCTCGCTGAAAAATCCAGACATTCGGTTGCCCATCCTGCGATCGGATGAGAGCGGTTGCTACCTAGAGATGAAGGTGGAAGCAGATGCCAGGGAGACGAGCGAAGTTGCTATCACCCGCCGGGTGCCGCTAGACAACCTCTCCGCCGAGGAGTGGGAAGAGCTGAAGCAGGAATATGCCAAGCTTGACCTAAAAACCTGCACCGATCAGGGCATCAGCAATGGGCTGGAGAAAATTCAGGATCGCAAAATTCAGCGCTTGTTTATGGCGCTGCTGACCTTCCTCAATCCTCGTCAGGTGTCCATCGTCCTCTATCTCTACAGGCTTGCTGCTCGACAGGGCAATGGGGCGATTGTTTCTTTCCGCTCTAACGATTTGCTAGAAAGCCTAGGCTACACGCGCACTAAGGATGGGGGGTTTGCCTCGAAGCTGCGATCGCAACTCAACTGTGATCTGGTAGCGCTCCACCGAACCGAACTCGTGCTGGCGCAGTCTCTTCGCAAGGGCAACAGTATGGGCGCAAAGGTCATGATCAAGAGCGTCTTGCGAATCAAAGACTACGAAATCGACAACGTGCCGCGAGATTTTGACCTAGCTAAGGCGGCAGACTATACCTATGAGCTAGCAGATGCCTACACGGTGTCCTTAGAGTTTTTTGAAGGGCCAGGGCGAACAGGCGACTATGTGCTGTTTGCGGGTGATATGGATATTAGTCAACGGTTGGGCGGCAATACGCAGAGCGACTACAAAACAAAGCTGCTGATTTATCTAGCTAGCCGTATGAAATGGGATATCCCGCAAGAGGGGCAGTACCTCGTCATTTCTAAGCAATTCCTATTCAAAAATCTCAATCTTTTAGGCAGCAATTCTTCTCGAAATAATCAAATCTTTTGGCGCACTGTGGAAGAGCTGCGGCAGGAAGGCTACATCTTGGGTGCGCAAGAATTGCCGGGTAAAAAGAGAATATCCAGCATTCAGTTTCAAATTAATTCTGAAAAAATCCGCTGCAACTGATGGCTCACTCATGGCTCACTAATGATATTGTGGCGATCGCCCATTGAATAGTTCTCGTCATATCTAGAAAAAATGTCTAGAAAAAAGATTGCAGTTGTGTGTCTATTGGCGATTATTGCGGCCGCAATTATTCTGCATATAGAGCTATGGGCTTACAACACCGAAGGTAGAAAAGACATTTACTATCTTTGGCAAGATAGTCGGCGCCTCTTGGCGGGAGAAAATCCCTATGCCAGAATTTTGTCGGGAAACCTAGCGGAGAACAAAAAGTATCCTACCTACTTCCCTGTATTCTGCTTGCTCTCCTACCTGACTCATCTGCTAGGATTACGAGACTATCCATCCTGGATTTACTTCTGGCGATATATCTTTTTAATCTTTAATCTCGGTATCGGCTCTCTGCTCTTCTATATTTTTTATCGTCAGCAGCGCTTTGTACTTGCGGTATTTTCAGCTTGCTTTTGGTTGTTTGGTCGATGGACAATGTATGTCACCAGAGTCTCCCAAATAGACTTTATTCCCATCTTCTTTTTACTCCTATCGCTGTTTCTATTGCGGCGGCATAAGTGGACTGCACTGCTGCTATTTAGCCTCTCCCTTGGCGTGAAGCAAATTGCTGTCTTTCTGGTACCTATTTACCTGATTTGGATGTGGCGATCGGCTGAGCAAGACAGGGCTAAGACTGTCCTACTCGCTGCTGCCGTCATTATTAGCATTCCGCTCATCACCTCTCTACCTTTTCTAGTTTGGAATGCAGAGAGCTTCATCAAATCAATTCTATTTTCCGCAGTTCGAGAAGGCGATGATAGCTTCGGTTCGCCGAGCCTATTTAAAGACACGGTAGGTCTTCGACTGTTGCCGATGCTGATTTTGACTACTTTAATTTGCGTCGGCGTGATCCGTCGGCAAGTCGGCATATACACCAGCGCGTTGCTGACGCTCTCTGTCTTCGTCAACTTCAATGCAGTGCTGTTTACCCAATACTTTTGCTGGATTGTGCCCTTCGTGCCGTTAGCCGTCAGCGATTTTCTCGATCGCAATTCTCAAGACCTGCCCAAACCCCTATGAAGCCATAACGAGGGACAAAGGTTTCTAAAAATACCAAGTGAAATAAAACTCTGGTCTATGCTTGCTTTTTCCTTCCAGAGATTAAACCAATTTCAGGGTATTTATGAGAAAAAAGCCTTTTGTTCCGGCAGTACTGGCAGTGCTGACCCTCAGTATTTTGATGCTCATGCCCATGATGGCATCTCGATCGCAGTCTGCCCCTCAAGTCGCGCCTGCTCCAGCCATTGCTCAGTCTCCCGCGCCCGCCAGCACCCCCGCCGCATCACCCAGCCCCCTCAACGCTAGCTTGCCCAATGTGGTGCTCCTAGCCACCGGAGGAACGATCGCTGGAACAGGGGCAACCTCCACAACAACCGTTGGCTACCAGGCGGCAACGCTGCCCGTCGAAAGCCTGATCTCAGCTGTGCCAGAGCTAAAAAATATCGCCAACATCACAGGTGAACAGGTATTGCAAATTGCCAGCGAAAATATGACCGTTGAAGGTCTGCTGAAAATTGCCAAGCGCGTCAATGAGCTTCTGGCTCAGCCGGAGGTGAACGGGATCGTGATCACCCACGGGACAGACACTTTAGAAGAGACTGCCTATTTTCTCAACCTAGTGACCAAGAGCGAGAAGCCCGTCGTGGTAGTAGGAGCTATGCGACCCGCGACGGCTCTTAGCGCTGATGGTCCTTTGAATTTATACAACGCAGTGGCGATCGCAGGCAGTCCAGAAGCGATCGGAAAAGGCGTGTTTGTTCTCCTTAACGACCAAATTTCGGCAGCGCGCGAAGTGACAAAAACCAACACGACTAGCCTCAATACGTTTCAGGCTCACGATGTGGGCTACTTGGGCTACGTTCAGCTAGGCAAACCCTACTTCTACCGTCTGCCCATTCGCAAACATACGGTGGCAACTCCCTTTGAAGTCGGCACACTCACTGCGCTGCCCCAGGTTGACATCATCTATGGATATGGCAGCAACCGCCCCGCTATGCTCAATGCGGCGATCGCTGATGGAGCCAAAGGCATTGTCTACGCCGGAGTTGGAAATGGCAGTATTTCCGTACAGCTAGAGCCAGCAGTGATTGCAGCCAGCAAAAAAGGAATCATTATTGCCCGGAGTTCTCGGACAGGAGCGGGGAGAGTTGTGCGAAATGGAGAAGAGAAAGACGACGAAAACGGCTTCATTGTTACGGATAACCTGACTCCTCAGAAAGCCCGCCTCCTGCTCATGCTGGGTTTGACCCTGACAAGCGATCCGCAAGAACTCCAGGAGATGTTTGATACCTATTAAGGATCATAGGTTGATTAACTTGCAATAGTTTTTTGGGCATTGCTGAATCTGGGTTTTATTTTTTACACGATCCTAAGCGCCTATCTAATAGAGATCTGAGCCATGATTCTGCAAGGGTTTTTTGGCAACCGCCTTGGCGGTTAAGACAGGGATCTTTAGGGTGGGGCGCGAAGCGCCCCACCCTAAAGATCCCAAGCAAACGGGTGATAGCTATAGTAGGCAGCTATGCCTGTTTAGGCACACCGAAATTGATGGCTGGACGATCGTCATTTCCAAGCTGAGAGCCTCCACCAAGCACCGTACGCGATCGCTGAGTTTTGATCAGCGAAACCTGAGTGGTGAGCAGGAAACTCGTAAAGCTAGCAATCACAATCACAGGCACCATAGAAGTGTCTGCAATGACGCTAAGAATGACAGTCGTGCTAACAGGAGTTTTGGTAATCGCCACATTTACTGCTGCCATTAAGCAAACCATGCCGATCGTCGGATGGATTTGCGGAAATCCCAGGGAAATTGCCAAGCCCACGACCGAACCAATGTAGAAGAGCGGAAAAATGAAGCCGCCCCGAAAGCCAGAATGCAACGTGCAGCTGATCGCCAGCATTTTTGCTAGACCAATCATCAGCAATAGCGCAATGCCATAGGCTGCACCTTGTTCAATCACAGTATCAATTTGCTTTTCACCAAAAAATAAAGTCTGCGGAAAGACTAGCGCAATGAGACCGATCGATAAACCGCCCAAAGTTGCCAACAAAATAGTCTGATGGTGCAGCGGTTCAGTGAGGTAGCCCACCACTCGAAAGATCAGCACAAACAGCAGCGCCACCGCAGCGCCAACGGCTCCCAAGATCGCTCCTTCCAGTAGATTCACAAGAGTCAGGGTTGGAATTGACTCAAAGTGATACATACCGCCGATCGACAGCCCCGTACTAAAGCGAAACACCGTAAAGCTCAAAATGGCAGACAGTACGGCTGGGATAATGGCTTCATAGTATTCCAATCCGCGTCGATGGGGAAGTTCCAGCGCAAATAGCGCCCCGCCCAACGGTGCTCCAAAGAATGCCCCTAGCGCCGCACTCATGCCGCAAAACGTGAGAATACGAACTGTTGGCAGCGACAGGTTTAACTTCGAGCCTAGCCACCCGCCAATGCTGCCATTCACCTGCACTAGCGGTGCTTCTGGCCCGGCGCTTCCACCTGCGACGATCGAGAAGAGTGAGGCTACAATCATTGCCGGAGTCTGCTTCATATCAATGCGTCCAGGGTCATGCACCTTGTCCACAACAAAGGCAACCTCTCCAGGCAATCCCATGAAATAGAGCGATAATCCTACCAGCAGCCCGCCAATCGATGCGGCAATCCAGACATAGTTTTCTATTAGAAACTCATTAGGAAACTGGACTTGTAGCATCTCTGGTATCTGATGCCAAATGAGGTGCATTGAGCTTTCCAGCAGATAATAGTAAGCAGTCGCAACGGCTCCCCCGATCATGCCGATTGCCGCTGCCCAGAAGATGACTTGAGCATAGGTCAGATCATCTACCACTGGAGCCACAGCCACTAAAACTAGGTCATCTGTTTCCTCAACCATGGACGGATCTTGAGACGTTAACGACATGGCATTCTCCTAGAAATGTGGCAAGGCAAAGGGAATAAAGCGAAATGCGATGTGCGTGGGCTTGCTCGCGGTCTTTCCCAACGAATGACCCGATTCCAATCACAAACTCTATGACTCCTACAAAAAACTATGGCGAGGTGCGCCACCCTATGAGATTGACGGCTTGCATCTCTACTTGCATCTCAAGCTATCGGCAGTCGCTTTCTAGATTTGTGGGGTAGATTACAAAAACGGTAGAGTCATTGATGAATTGCATAGAAGCGATACAGTTCTTGCAACGCTTCAAGAACCTGTGTAGAAATCTGGTGCAGCTTGCCGATCGCCCTGCTGTAGCAACTGCCGAGGCGGTTAGGACAGGGAAGTTTTTAGTGGGGTGCCCCACTAAAAACTTCCTAAGCAAACTGGCGATAGCCAGAACAGGTACGGGAAACCGCGATCGCTGCATTACGCCCATCCTTCAGA
Source organism: Drouetiella sp. (assembly GCF_059504425.1). NCBI lineage: Bacteria > Bacillati > Cyanobacteriota > Cyanophyceae > Oculatellales > Oculatellaceae > Drouetiella > Drouetiella sp. The sequence goes on along the minus strand of NZ_JCACIN010000080.1, from coordinate 5,858 downwards.
CCAAGTGATAGGATGTAATGTATATCCGGACTCATTCTTCCCGATTTTAGTCTCTCTCTTTTGCACGGTCTTTCCTTAACCATGTTAAAAACTCTGCTGGGCGATCCCAACGCACGTAAGCTCAAGAAATACAAAAACGACATCAGCGAGATCAAGCTGCTTGAGGAAGATATTCAAGTCCTCACAGACGATCAGCTTGCGGGCAAGACGGCGGAATTTAAGCAGCGGATTGAGAAAGGCGAATCGCTGGACGACCTTCTCCCCGAAGCTTTTGCCGTGGTGCGAGAGGCAGCCAAACGGGTTTTGGGATTGCGCCACTTTGAGGTACAGCTCATTGGCGGCATGGTGCTGCACAACGGTCAGATTGCCGAAATGAAGACGGGTGAGGGCAAGACCTTGGTTTCGACTTTGCCAGCCTACCTGAACGCACTGTCTGGCAAAGGTGTGCACGTGGTCACGGTGAATGATTACCTGGCGCGGCGAGATGCCGAATGGATGGGACAAGTCCACCGCTTCTTGGGCCTGAGCGTTGGCTTGATTCAGCAGGGTATGGCTCCCCAAGAGCGTCAAAAAAACTACGCTTGCGACATCACTTACAGCACGAACAGCGAACTTGGCTTTGACTATTTGCGCGACAACATGGCAACCGCTATGGCAGACGTGGTGCAGCGCCCGTTTAATTACTGCGTTATTGACGAAGTTGACTCTGTGCTGATCGACGAGGCGCGTACGCCCCTGATCATCTCTGGTCAAGTCGATCGCCCCAGTGAAAAATATACTCGCGCTGCCGAAATTGCCAACGCTCTGACTAGGAAAGAAGATGAGGACGATCCGGACGGGCATTACGAAGTAGACGAGAAGCAGCGCAACGTCATCCTAGCGGATGAGGGCTTCATTGCCGCAGAGGATTTTCTAGGCGTAAAGGATCTGTTTGATCCTGAAGATCCGTGGGCGCACTACATTTTCAATGCAATTAAGGCAAAAGAGCTGTTCAAAAAAGATACGAGCTATATCGTCCGCAACGACGAGATCGTGATTGTAGATGAGTTTACAGGACGGGTAATGCCCGGTCGGCGCTGGAGTGATGGACTTCATCAGGCGATCGAAGCTAAAGAAGGGGTGGAGATTCAGCCCGAAACCCAAACGCTTGCTGCCATTACGTACCAAAACTTTTTCCTGCTCTATCCCAAACTGGCAGGTATGACGGGAACGGCAAAAACGGAAGAGTCAGAATTTGAGAAGATCTACAAGCTGGAAGTGACGATTATCCCTACCAATCGTGTGACGGGTCGAACCGACCTGTCCGATATGGTGTACAAGAACGAGGCGGGCAAGTGGCGAGCGATCGCTCAAGAATGCGCTGAGATGCATGAGTCGGGTCGCCCTGTATTGGTCGGCACTACCAGCGTCGAGAAGTCCGAGGTACTGTCTCGGCTGCTGAGCGATTTGCAAGTGCCCCACAACCTGCTCAACGCTAAGCCGGAAAACGTGGAGCGTGAATCAGAAATTATCGCGCAAGCCGGACGCAAAGGGGCTGTGACGATCGCCACGAATATGGCAGGTCGCGGGACAGACATCATTTTGGGTGGTAACGCCGAGTATATGGCGCGGCTGAAAGTACGGGAGTTCTTCATGCCCCGACTGACTCAGCCCGAAGACGAGGACAATTTTTCGATTACGAAAGTCTTGGAGGGTAGCGGTCGCAGCGGTGGTCAGGGCTTCAAGCCAGCCGCTAAGGTAAAAACTTGGCGTGCCTCACCCCAAATCTTCCCGACTGAGCTACCCAAAGACTTAGAGAAAAAGCTGAAGGAAGCAGTCGAGTTTGCCGTGCAGCAGTATGGCGAGCGATCGCTCCCAGAATTAGAAGCAGAAGATCGGATTGCAACGGCCGCCGAGAAGGCTCCGGTAGAAGATCTGGCGATTCTGAAACTGCGGGAAGTCTACAACTTAATCCGTCATGAGTACGAACAGTTTACCAACACTGAGCATGATGAAGTGGTGGGTCTAGGCGGTCTGCATGTGATTGGTACTGAGCGTCATGAATCTCGCCGCATTGACAACCAGCTTCGTGGACGCGCCGGACGGCAAGGTGACCCTGGCTCGACCCGCTTTTTCTTAAGCCTGGAAGACAACTTGCTGCGGATTTTTGGCGGCGATCGCGTTGCAGGCATGATGACGATGTTCCGCGTCGAAGAAGATATGCCGATCGAGTCGGGAATGCTGACGCGATCGCTGGAAGGCGCTCAGAAGAAAGTCGAAACCTACTACTACGACATCCGCAAACAGGTGTTTGAGTACGACGAGGTGATGAACAATCAGCGACGCGCCATCTATGCCGAGCGGTTCCGTGTTCTAGAAGGGTTTGACTTGAAGGAGCAGGTGATTAAGTACATCGAGAGAACGATGGATGAAATCATTGATGCCTATATCAACCCTGATTTGCCTTCGGAAGAATGGGAACTTGATAAGGTGGTAGGCAAAGTAAAAGAATTTATTTACTTACTGGCCGATCTGGAGCCGGAGCAGTTAGCCGATCTGTCGGTGGGTGAAATCAAGACCTTCCTGCATGAGCAGGCACGGATTGCCTACGACATCAAGGAAGCTCAGATTGATCAGGCTCAGCCCGGTCTGACGCGGCAAGCCGAGCGCTTCTTTACGCTGCAACAAATCGACACCCTGTGGCGAGAACATTTGCAGCAAATGGAAGGACTGCGAGAGTCGATCGGTCTGCGGGGCTATGGTCAGAAAGATCCGCTGGTGGAATATAAGAGTGAAGGTTATGAACTCTTTTTAGAGATGATGACCAATATCCGCCGCAATGTCGTCTACTCACTATTCCAGTTCCAGCCACAGCCGCAGCCTGTGGTGCAGTCTTCCTCTGGGGTGAGCTAGATCGAATTTTCCGGTAAGCTCTATGTTCAGTAAAAGCGCTGCTCTTTGGGCGGCGCTTTTACTGAACATAGAGTTCCAGATTCTCCTGAGATGAGTGCCAGAATCGTGCAACGCTAATCCGTTTCTTTGCTTCTTCAACTCGATACACAATAGATAGGGTTTGAGAATAACCTGTCGAATATTAGAGCTATTCCTTAGTTTTGCTAAGCAACTTTTGCCCTAACTTCCTGGCTGCCTCTGGATTAGTGAGTGATACCGATTTAAACGAATTTGTGGGCACATCGAACCTCAGAAGGGGGTTGGCATTGCCAAGCCCGTACCGGGTGTCGCGGTTCCAATTCAAATTGGTATGAGATATATCGAACAATTGCCTCCAAATCTTCCAACTGCTTTTGGAGATAAGATTATGGTGCAGTCCATGCTGTAATCATCTGCTTTACGGATTTGATCGATATGCCTTGTCCCTGATCGATCTCATCCAGACCTTCTTTCACCGCTGCAATAAACTCGATCTCTCGCAAAATTTCGCGCAAAGATACAGTGGCAGGTAAACGATTTAAAAGAGCATGCACATCTTAGCCTATTCCTAATGAAGTGCAGCCCCGATCGCCGCTTCTACCGCTCACCCTCCAACTCCCGACGCAGCCGATGAATCGCAGTGTTGGAATCCGATTGCTCTAAAATTTCTTGAATCACAGTATTTGCGCCCTGCTCTCCCCAAGTGCAGCCTTGCTCCAAGTAAACTTGCGCTGCTTTGCCTACGCGATAGGAGCCATACCCTGCCATGCTTGCCTGAGCGATCGCCGTCGTTGAGTAAGTTGCCAAGCCTGAAACGCTGTCGAATGGAATTGCCAGCACTGAAGCGCTCTTACCAAAGCCCAGAAGCAGCCCCGTTCCCACCTCGCTGAGCAGCAGTCCGCCTGAGCTAAACAGAATCGACTTTAGTAAACTTTCGGCTTCGTGTCGTGTCATGGGCAGTCCGTAGAGCCTTGCCAATGCGCGAATCATCACTAGGTCTGTAATAGCTCCGCCCAATAGATCTAGAACGGCAAACGGGTTGGCGGCAATGGCGATCGCCTTCCAGCGGGCAAACTTCCAGATCAGATCTTCGGCATCCTCGCGTTGCAGCTTCACCACTTTACGGGCGATCGCCCCTTCGCTGTCTCTTGCCTGACGGAGCGCATTCAGTGCCAGTAGAGATCTTCCTTCGCGATCGAGGATTTCTAACAGCTTATTTTTTAATTCCTCTACCTGCGGCGGTGGTGACTCCTGTTCATAAGTTACCCGTCCATCTGCCCATTCCACTCGCACTTCCACAGGAGCAGGTTCAGCTGCCACCAGCACAATGTCTTCAGGGGTCAAGAAGGGCTTGCCCTCGCCTTCATGGGCAAACCGGGCTTGCAGCTTACGATAAACAGTCTGCCGATCCTGATTGGGGTAGAGATCAATTTTGTTGAACACCAAAATCATGGGCTTGTGGGCAGTTTGTAGCTCCCTCAACGCCTCATATTCAGTGCGGGTAATGTCTCCTGAAATGATATATAGGATCAGATCGGCTTGGTCTACGACTTCTCGCGCCATTTGTGCCCGGAGTTCGCCGCCTACTTCATCCAGTCCCGGTGTGTCAATTAGCTCAGCCTTGGCTTGCCCCTCCGCTGACCAGTAGACCGATCGCGGGTATTGCGTTACGCCGTTAAGCGGCCCCGTTTGTAGCAGCTTTTGCCCCAGCAGGGCGTTGACCACGGCAGATTTTCCTCGACTCACCAAACCGAACACGGCAATCCGAATTAAGCCCTGGTCTAGCTTGTCTAGAGAGGTGGAGAGACGATCGAGATCGGTTCTCATAGCCGCCTGTAGCTCAGTTGAATCCGGGTTACGTCGCCGCATCCGGGTTTGATGAGTGTAGCGGCTGATCGCCTGCTTCAGGCTGATTTTGGCACGGTTGAAATGAATTTCAGGCAAACTCGATCGCACCAATCCAGCGGCGGAAGGAGTGTCAAGATTCGATCGATCAGGTGGGATTGAATTCAAGGGGCGATCGGGCAACTCGTTGTAATCCTATTTTGACCGTTATTTGCAGCGCTCCCTAGCAGGATGTCCGTACTCTCAGCTTACGGTTTTGCGCATACAGAATCTCCAGCCTAGGTCCTTGCTACTGTTGCAATAAGTCCCGCAATCAAAATAACTGCAAAAGTAACCAGTAGAGCTATAGCCAACCAATATTGCAAGTTATAAAGCTTACGCAGCTCTCCTAATGCCCCCAAGATGTTTTCGATATCAGAGCCTGTGGTAGTCACGACGCGTTTGAAAGATTGGGCAGCATTCCGTATCCACAGACCCGTAATTAATAGAAACAACCCCTGAAGAAAAGAGCTGAAATCTAAGGCGATCCCCCCTTGACCCGAAGCACCTCCTTGACCTACTGCACCGCTCCCAAACCCAGGTATGAAGAGAGATGCAATACCAAGAATCAGGCTTAATACTCCCCCTACGATCGTCAAGATCCCGACAAAATTCATCTTTTTGCCGAGGTCGCCGATTAGCTCATTCTGACTGCTGGTAAACTCATATCCCTGTATCATGGCGCACTCCTTACTGATGGTTGGACGATATTAGCAATGAAAGCGATGCTTAACTAAACTAAGTAGTCAGGACGAATTAAGAAAATAGGTTATAAGGTTCTCATTTTAGAAATTAGCTTTAGACAATTGTGACTCATTTTGGGTCTTTGAACAGCGTGCTCCAGAGCACCTACCTCGAAAAATAAGTAAATTCTTCTAAAAGCAGTGATTTTATTCAAGACTATGACAGATTAAATTTCGGTGTTGCTGATTCTAGAGATTAACTTCCATCGAAGTTAGTTTTATTAGAACAAAGTGAGTGTTAATTACAAAATTGCTGGAGGGTTGAACCAGGGCAAACGCATCTTAAATTTCATTGACATCTAAAAGCAGGATCGAGGTTTC
>NZ_JCACIN010000079.1:0-28339 GCF_059504425.1 Drouetiella sp. | reverse complement strand
TTGCGTTGATGCTGCCTTTAAAGAGTGTCCTAACGTATGTGCGTAGCGCTATAAAATACTCAATAGATGATCGCTCCACTGGCCTGTCTTCGTTGTCGTTGAGTAGCTGTAACATTTCAAAGTCAAGGGACAGAAAGCGCACTTACCCTGAGATTGATTCAGGTTCAACTTCTTTAATTAATTCACGATGCTGAGAGATAGAAACCAGAGTATTGGCTGCAATCATGCCACTGGCAGCAACGGCAGGTACCCCAATACCAGGAAAGGTAGAATCACCACAACAGAGCAAGCCTTTGAGCGGCGTTTTACAGCCAGGAAATATCCCCTGTCCGGCAGGGATTGCAGGGCCATAGCTGCCTTGATGTAGTCTGAGAAAGCGTTCATGGGTCAGCGGAGTCCCTACCAGTGTCACTTCACACCGATCGCGCAGATCTGGAATGATCCGCTCTAATCCTTGCCAGAGCACCTGGGAGCGTTCTACCTTCAACTGGTGATAGCGATCGCTTTTGCGGTTAATTCCCGCCCAGAGTTCGTAGGGTTCGGTAGCAGGCGTATAGGCGTGAATACAGTGCTTATCGGTCGGCGCAAGGGTCGCATCCAGTACGGATGGGATAGACACTGCAACGACGTTTTGTGGTGCATCGACCCCAAGTTCCCAGTCATTGACAATCAGATAGTGGCATTCCAGATCAGGCGGTAAACCTGTTGCATCAATTCCCAAATGAAGATGCATAAAGCTAGGGCAGGCGGGAAGATGCTGGCGTTTTTGCGGAAAAGTTGAGAGCGCGGTTTCAGGTAAAAGCTTGAGGGTATCCCAGCTAGAGGCATTGGAGACAACGGCATGACGGGCAATGATCTGCTCTCCAGTTTGCAGTTGCACTCCCACTGCCCGTTGGTGTTTAACTAAGATCTGCTGCACCGAAGCATTCAGCCGTAACTGCCCCCCGTGGCGCTTCAATCCTCGTACCAGCGCTTCAATCAATGCCCCACCGCCCCCTTTGGGATAGTCTAGTACTACATCGGGACGATACCAGTCTGCAAACATAAAAGCCATTTCCGCTGCCATTGTCCCTTTAGCCAGTAAGCCAGAGAGCATGAAGCAGAGTAGGTCTAGCCAGTTACGGATAAACGGATCGTGAACCACGCCGTCTAGAAGTCGAGAAAAAGGCCCTGATAATTGCAACATTGTTCTCGCCTGCTTCAGCACATTCGGCAGGAACGGATAGAGGGTCATGAGCATCCCCCAATCTGATCGCACGGCCACGGGCGGAATAGCAACTGAAGCGGCTTTCAGGGGTTCCATGACCTGCTGTAACTGTTGCCACTCGGCGACCGCGGCTGCCCCTCGCCATTGAGACAGGACTTGATTAAAGGATTCTGCTCCGACCGCTGCTCGAAAATAACCTTCGGGTAGGAAACAGCCCCAGGCATCGTAAGTGAGCCAGGGAACATCTTCACCGATCGCATCAAGAACTTGGCGCAGGGGGTTGCTGGAAGGACTGTAGGAAAGCCCGGAGTGGAGAGAGGGGCCAGAGTCGAAGTGAAATCCCTGCCGCTCAAAGGCGTGGGCAGCACCGCCTGGAATACTGTGACTCTCGCAGATGACTACACTAAACCCGTATCGAGCTAGCAAGGCTGCGCAGCAAAGACCACCAATGCCGCTTCCCACCACCACTACATCTACGGTTTCCATAACCCCACACAACAGAGTTGCTCTGAATACCTAATCTACCTCTGTCATTCTATCGCTCGTAACTTCCTCTGCAAGGGCCACATTTGAGGCGATTAGCGAAGATAACTTAAAATAATCAAGTTTCGTCATGCTCTACTGAGGTTAACTCGGGTTCTAAAGGACGAGCGAGATGACCTCTCTCTTGGACTTTCTCTCGTTAGGCATGATGGACTTCGAGAAGGCCGAGATCGAGCAAAATAAGTGATCCGCACATAGTCTTTTGCTTTAGGATGATCAAACTATCACTAATAAAATATCTATCTGATGGCTAAGATATTTTCAGTATTCAATCAAGCTGGAGGAGTTGGTAAAACAACTCTGTCAATGAATCTGGGCTATGAGTTATCTCAAAGAGGAAAACGCATTTTATTGCTCGATTTTGATCCTCAAGGAAGCCTTACAATCTTTATGGGTCTTGAGCCGGAGAGCCTCAGCGCTACGATTTATGATTGCCTGATGAAAAGCTACCCTACCTCTGCTGCAATTCTTCCATCTCTGCATGGTATGGATCTTCTCCCAGCCAACATTGGCTTAGGCATGGCAGAAATGGAGCTAGTTGTAGCTCCTATGCGAGAATCTAAGCTAAAAAAGGTGCTTACCCCGATTCTAAAGTCTTATGATCTAATCCTCATAGACTGCCTTCCTAGCTTAGGGATGTTAAGCTACCTTTCTCTTGTCACGTCTGATTGTGTTCTTGTGCCTATTGACTGTGAATTTAAGAGCTATCGAGGGACAGACCTCCTTCTTCAAACAGTTGAGAATGTGAAGGGTGAAGCTAATCCAGATCTGAGTGTCTTTGGATTTGTGCCAACCAAATATAGTAAGGCAAAGACTCAGCACAAGCGATCTCTGGGTGCAATGAATCAGTATTTAAGTATGATTGCCCCAGTCTTTGAGCCTATTCCTAACGCAATTGCTTTTGCAGATGCGTCGGAGCAAGGGCAGCCACTCGCAACATACGATCGTCGTCATGAAGCGCTTAAGTCTATTGCGTTGCTAGCTGATCAGGTTTGTGCTGAACTTAACCAGGACTTAGGAGCTTTAGCACATGTCCAATAAGAAGTCTGACGTTCCCTATGCAATGCCTAGTAGCGTTGCCAAACTCTTTAATCCTAGAGCTTCATCCTCTGGTCTAATACCTCCTTCTGAAGCGCTAACGGTGAAGATCTCAGTTGAGCAGATCTTTATTTCTCCACTGCAATATCGTTGCTATGTTGATCCTCAAGAGATTGAATCCCTGTCACGTTCTATTCAAGATAAAGGTCTGCTTGAGCCAATCATTGTTAGATCTTCTGATGATCCTTCTTCGGCGAGTCCTGGCCAACGTTATGAACTAGCAGTGGGACAAAAGCGCTTGCTGGCGCATCAGCATCTTGGACTTCAAACTATTGAAGCTAAGGTGTTGGAGCTGACTGATGATGACCTAATTGAGATTGGCTTAATCGAGAACAATCAACGTTCCCAACCCAATGTTTGGGAGGAAACTTGTGGCATCCTTAAGCTCTTGGAGCTACGGCTTGGTAAGTCGAAGAGTGAGGTGGTTGGTCTGCTGAACCGTATAGCAGACCAAAAAAAGACAGCTCCGGATAACGTTATCCGGGATTCTGAATGGACTGCCCTAGAAGCTGTACTTGCCAGCGTTAGCGATCTTGCACCAGAGAGCTTTAGAGTTAATCGTCTACCTATTCTTAACCTACCGGATGATGTGCAGTTGACATTACGTCAGGGCAAGTTGGAGTACACCAAGGCTAGGGCGATCGCTCAAGTAGAGGATAAAGATCATCGTGCGGCTCTAATGGATGTAGCAGTTCAGGATAGGCTTTCAATTCGAGAGATTCGAGAGCGGGTAAAGACATTTAAGCAGACTCAGCCAGTAGCTGCTGCTCCCCCAAATTCTATTAAAGAGAGACAGCAGAGCCTTAGACAAATTACTGGTAAGCTAAAAACTCTCACGCCAGATAAGCAGCGGAAGTTTGACAAGCTACTTCAGCAAATGTTAGAGCTTATCAGCCAAGATTAGTTGGTCTTGGGATTTGCATGAATCAACGTGAGAGCGTGACTAACTTGTGTATCTGTCATGCCTCGCTGTGTACAAACAGATGTACTCGGGTGAGCAGAATATTGGCAAGCTTTACCGTCACTACTGTGGCACTTGACTGACCTAAAGCAGCTTCCTCAGCAAGAAAATAGTGCAGAGTTATCTCTAGCCAGGGCACAGGGAATTCCTTGCCCCAAATGTAAATAACGTACTGTCGTGCTGATATCAGTTAAGGTTTTCCTAGATAATCGCCTTTGCCCAATTCGACTCCACAGTGCCGAAGAATGTCGTACGTCGTTGTCACATGGAAATAGACGTTTGGCAGAATAAAGTACAGGAGGTAGGGCAATCCTTCAAAGGTCATGGTGTCTCTACCCACTGGCAGGGTAATTGACGTTTCCTCTGAACCGTCAATTTGTTCAGGAGTCAGGGTTGCTAAGTGAGCAGTGGTTTTATGAAGCCGATCAATTAATTCAGCGAATGTCGTTTCATTGTCTTCTAGTTTAGGGGCTTCTAATCCTGCTAGTCTTGCGGCTCCCCTTCTGGCAATATCTGAGGCAATCTGGACTTGTCGCCCTAGAGGAAACATATCTGGATAAAGCCTGCTGTTGATCAGCACAACCGGATCAATTTTTTTAGCTTCAGCGTGGGCTGCACCCTTTTCTAGAATCGCCGCAAGATTATTTAGCGATCGAATAAGCGAGGGCACTGAGGCTTGATACATGGAAATGGTCATGGCAGTTGCCCTTAAAATCTTGTTGTTAAGCATATTGTCCCTTGTTGAGGAGTGAATAGATCGACTTCTCTAGCAGAAGTGTGGGTGAATAGATTATTTGGCATGGTTAGCAAATGAGTGGCGCAACTTGTGGATCTAGGAAATGTAGGGAACAGGTGTGATTAATCAGACGATTGTGGCAGTTGAATATGGATCATATGACTCAATTGTTCCAACCAGTGCATTAATTGCGAGTCACTCAGCAGGGCTAAATTATTCTTGTCAAAGCGTTGCTGTAGATGATGACTCACCTGCTGTGCTGACCATGCCAATTGCTGTGCCTGTATCTCGATCGCTGCGAGAATAGAAGCGCGATTGCCAGACTGACCTGTAAAAGAACTTTGCAATAGAGACAGTTGAAGTTGATCGGCTTGCAAAACTCCCGGATTAACCTGTGTCCACGCCATTGCTTCCGCTACAAGAATAGGATCACCAGAGTCTAAGAATTGCTGCATTCGATCAATGTGCCGTTGCTCTGCTGCCTCGGATTTAATGCGTTGGCGTTGCGCCTGAGTGATGCGTACGGCTTCCTGAAATGCTTCCTGTTGCGCCTGAATACTGAACAACGCTTGCTGAACATACTGCGCCTCCTGTAATAGTTCTGAAGCAGTAGGACAAGAGCTGGAGTTGGCAGAAGAATTACTATCGTTGATAGGGATTTTGAAAGCTGTACGATCGCTAGAAACCTTACCAGAAGGATTATCACCGCCATTAGTAGATAATAAGCTTGTAGAACTGTGCCAGTTAGACGCGTTTTCGCAGTCTAACTGGCTGTTCATTTTGACGCTTGGGGGGTCTGGGGGGTTTTCCACAGGTGGTTGAAACCCATCTGTCAAATTTTGATCTGAGTCAATATTTAAGTAATTAGGATGCCATAAGTCGCGGTGACGATAAAGTGATGCTCCACCAATGCTGTATTGCAACAAGGCTTGAAAACGAGCGGTAGCCTTGGCAGGCAAATTGGTTTTCTCAAGCAAATCAGCGATCGTACGCCTAATTCGATCTCTGGTTGCAGCAGACTGACGCTGATTCCAGGTAGGGGACTGGTCAACAGCAGCTATTAGTTCTGGATCTTGAGTTTCTGATTTAGGTTTTTCACTCTGATCACCAAAGTGAAAGTAGTGACTCTCTTCAATACAGCTTGCCCACTCTTCAGCTCGGTGCTCAATTTCATGCTGATGTTGGCACCATTCAACATATCCAGGAAGCGATCGTGCTGTTCTGATAATTTCATCTATTAAGGCTTTTCCTTCCAGTGGTTCTCCACCGAAAAGAATGTGGTGGAAAATATAGGTTCGCATTGTGATGCGTCCCAAGAGCCGATTAGTTTGTCCATACCCTGTCCATCCCAACTCTATTTCGGCATTTAAATCGTTGACAAATTTCTCCGCTTTGCCTGAGATGGCAAAGTGCTTCCGCTTCGCCTGCTTCAGGATTTGTTTAAGCGTTTTACTGTCAATGTCATTATGCTCTTGAATAAGCTGCCACTGCTTAACAAAAGTCTGATCGTTAGACCAAATTGGCTGGAAGGCTCTGTCGAGGAGATAAGAGCCGATTTGCATGGGGAGCCGATGAGCATTGAAAAGACTAGGAACCCCATCAGTTGAATAGGGTTTAGGATTTGGAAAGACTTCGAGCTGTCCAGGTTGGACTTTAAATCCAGCGTTTTCCAGCAGGCAGGTAAGGGCGATTGCCAACTGCCAAGAGCTTTGCGGGTTTTGAAAGGGAAAATAGAGGTGTAATCCACCGCTGTAGCTGGAGGTGCAGACGACATAGCTCGCAAGCCCTATGGGTTCTAAAGCAGCGGCAATGCGGGAGATGGCGATCGCATCATGCTTAGGATGATAGATACTACCAGCATCAATATCGAGGAGACAATAATTTGTTTCTGCTCCAAAGCGAACGCCGTAGAGGTAAGTACTTTGTTGAATGAGGCGATCGCTGAGTGGATGCCGACTTTCAGTTTTCCACTCAGGCGAATGCTTTAGTTCTGGATGCGGTGCGTAAATATAGTCAAACCGATGTGGAAAGAGCGTAAGAAACGCACTATCCCATTCTTTAACGTATACAAATTCCTGTTTTGTAGTTGACAGACTCACACTAAATCTCTCCCAGTCTTAATTATTTGCTGGAGCTGACTGCGGTTAAAGCCAAAAAATATGTGACATTAGCGTAGTGTGGTCAATCTTGCCAAGTTTAATTAATCGGTGCTTTCTAAACGATTAGTCTTATTAGACTAATTAGTTTGTCTCAAGTGCTAGGAGTCATACTCAGCAGGAAGCCTAAGAATCTGTAGTGATAAGATACGGAGAATTAAGTGACTCGATCAAGAAACACTCGTGAGTAAATCCGGAGATGTTTGTCTTAAGCTGAAACCCAGTTATGATGCCTATTTCAAATCTCTTTTGAGCATTATTTATAGTGAGACAAACGAAATGAAACTAGAGCCTAACCGTACTATCTTTTAAAAGCTGGGCTTCTCTGAAGGCTGAAACGCTTGTAGTGTATAAAATTGGGCGATCGCTTTCCTTCCTACTTGGTTCAGTCTCAGACGCAACTAAGTGACATAACACGGAGAAATATGTCTTACTTTCAGTTCAGTCTAAATAAAGCGATAGTCGGTTTTCTAAGTAGTTGAATTTGGGTAGAGTCAGTTGAGGTCGCTTGCGTTGAGCCTACTCATGTGACTGCTCATAGTTCAAATAAGTGATGATATACGGAGATAATTGTCTGAAAACTTCTCTCTAATGTGCTGGGCTACAGTAAAATCTAGGGTGTAGCGATACGGATAAATTTGTCTCATACCGTCTGCTGTAATTGGTAGATACTGAACCATCCTGGGCAGAGAGGTTAAGGACTGAGCCATCTAACTACTTGTTTTTAACAAGGCAAATTGCGATCGCCAAAGCTATCAGTCTTGCATCAAATTCTGGGATCTTAGGTGAGTCTAAAGCTCACACAGCTCTTGAGCTTTAGGTTTAAGGCTGCTTTATCGATAAGCTGCTACCTCCTCTTCAGGTGATGCGATACGGAGGTTTTTGTCTTAAGTTAGTGGAAGCGTAGCAAGTTAATCTGAGCGCTTGGAGGAAGATGATGAAATACGAGGCGGTTCATCTTCCCTAACGAGTTGATGTGTCGATCGCTAGCTTGACCTTTACAAATGGCGTTTGCCCTTCCTATCAAATTTAGGAAACATGGCTCGTAGTGATGCAATACGGAGCAGCCTGTCTTACTTGCAGGTAGTCTGGAAGCCATATCCTACAAGCTTTTAAGATAGTTTATCGTCTGGCATCAAGCTGAAAAAGACAACAATACTTGTCTCAAAGATGCAGGAGCTTTCTGAGGCGAGTTTCTAGCTCTAAGGTGATTTCGCGATCGCCCCGCTCAAGTTTGCCAATGTAGTCGGCGCTGAGATCGAGAAAGCCACCTAGCTCTTTCCGATTCCAGCTGAGTTTCTCACGACCTTGTTTTACCTGTTCTCCAGTTAGTTTATCTACAGGAGCAGCGGCAATCTGCTTAGGTTTCTTAGGTTCTTTGATTTTTGCCAGTAGCCCAGGAACAGGATGCGGTGGCTTGATCGTGAGGTTTGCTCGGAAAAGGCGATCGATTACTTTGACTTTGCGCCAATCTTCTGGCTTTTCGCCGCAGCTATTGGGCTGAAGCCAACCCGCATAAGTCACAGGGTCAAACTCAATTTGCCAACCTAGACTGCTCAGCAGCTTGAGAGCATGTGTCCCAACGGTTTCTCAGGTCGCGAGCTTTGTATTTGTCTTCTAGCGCTTTCTCGATTTCAGTTTTAGGTAGCACTTCTTCGAGCAGATTTAAGACTCGATAGGCGTAAGGATTTTCGTTCCTCGCGCGAATCCTAGAATCGAGCGTCAGTTGAATCGCCAGACGCAATGCCATTTCATTGTGATAAGGGTCAATTTTAAGGATATCTTTTGCTAGGTAGCCAAACTGGTGCAGTGCTTCCTTGGCTTTACTGCCTGCTCGGTTGAGAAAGTGCTTTGTCCATAGACCAGGACTGACAGTGATGTATACCTCTTCGGGCTTTTCTATTTTTCCAGTTACCCAGTCCATCTGACCATGCGGGTCGATGAGGACATCCCACATCCGCCCGATCGGAGTGCTAGCGTCGATCTGTTTTCTGCCCCGACCTTCAATCCAGACAGACTTTACCAGCAAACAAGACAAGGCAAAAGCGGTGCTAGCAACGGCATTTCGCTTCTCAGATAAGCTAGTGTTGTGATTGCGATCCCAGCCGAGAAGGTGAATGATGTCGCTAGCTTTGAGCGTAAAGGCACGGCTCCAAGGTTCATCCTCTTCCATGGTTCGAGCTGCAAAGATCAGTTGCAGCTTGACGGTATCAAACCCGAATTTATTAATAATTTGGTCAGCAGCTTCCCAAGGTAGCAAGGCAATGTCGCCTGGATTTGTGATGTAGTGTTCGATGTAATTATTGGGATTGTTTTTGCTTCGATGCTGAAACACTGCAAGTTCGTCAGTGTTTTGCTGCCACAGATCGGGGCGCAGTTGAGCACGAATGCTGCTGGCAATGGGAATAGATGTAGGCAAAACCGCAATTGGGTCAAGATCAAGTCGTGTTCTAACTTCAGTTGGTGGCTTTGGCTTCAATCCCAGTAGCTTATCCATATCTTGAAGCGAACAGTTCGGCAAATCGAACCCTTTGACGATTTTGCGCGTGATGTCTTGGCAGTAAATTTGACCGAAGAAGCTAATGCGCTCCTGCAAGAGGGTGGTATCCATTTCAAGAAGCGATCGACTGACATCCTGCGTCAGTTCTTCCGGCTGTAAAGCAGTCAGTGTAGCGTGTCCGATGTGCTGCTCCAAATTTTCGGCTGCCCAAACAATAAGGTTCGCTCCGATCGCTCTGGCGAATTCTTCCCAGAAACCAGTATAGGTAAACAGTTCTGAGAGCGAGTTTTTTAGATAGGTTTTAATCTTGTCGTCATCAAAGACGAGTTCCAGCTTTTTCGTGCCACTTTTGCGCTGGCTCACTAGTTTAAAATGCGGCAAGCCAGTATCCAGCGAGTCCATGCCCTCGCTGGAAATTATGACTTCAACTTTGTGATGATAGACTTTGAGTAAATGCTGGAGCAGTTGCGTTGTAACGAGTTCTGGCAGGGAGGAGTGATCGCGCAGAGTTGCAATCAGCGTAGAAAGATAGGTAGGCGTGAGAATTTTCTTAACTAGCGATGCCCAGTGATAGTCATTGTTTGAAGCGGTTGGAATGGATTGAGCAGTGTCCGCATCTTGAGACGACACAATAATTGTTGATCCAGTTCCGCCCTCTTCCAGAGTGATATAACGACCTGTT
Organism: Drouetiella sp.; assembly: GCF_059504425.1. Lineage (NCBI taxonomy): Bacteria > Bacillati > Cyanobacteriota > Cyanophyceae > Oculatellales > Oculatellaceae > Drouetiella > Drouetiella sp. Next base: position 18,456 of record NZ_JCACIN010000079.1, on the reverse strand, counting down.
CGATCGCCACTCAGCCCTGGCTCGAAGTCATAAACGCTGGTTTCTGTTGGATGTAGCTTACCCATGCTGTGAAATTCCACAGGTGGAATCAAATTCCCTAAATAGTAGAGCAATTTTTTTCATTTGTAATGGATCGATGGATTGCACTCCGTCGAAAAGTGGCGATCGTCGTTGCAAAAGTCGGTGGGGTTTAGGCATATTACACGATACCTGTCTAGGTGTTATTTTGCCGCCGTAGAAACCTTGTAACCTCGTTCTAACTCAGGGCGAAATCTTTTCTCCACACAAATTAAATTATTTTCCTCCGTAAGTAAAATATTCCAAACCATAAAATTGAGAAAGTGTCTAAACCTTGCTGAGCTTGGTATTCGTAGCTTTCAGATTTCTCTGACCACGAATTAAAACCTAGACAGGGATCGCATATTACACCCAAGAGCTTTTAATGACGAGCTTACGTATCCATAAGATGACCAATGATCGATTTAAAGCAGCATCGAAAACATTTTACGTAGCTGCATATCGCCTACAATCGCGGCTTCTAGTTTTTTTCTGCTCTAATCTCAGCCTGGATGATTGCGGTATTGAGTTCAACTTCTAGCTGTTCTGCTGTCGGTAAACTGCCTTTGAGCGATTCTGGCAGATCCCGATTGAGTTGAAAAGTGGCAACTCCGATGGGTTTTTGAATACCTTGTAGAGCAAACTCGACCGTTGTCTTATCTTTGGTTTTGCATAAGATAATTCCGATCGTGGCTTCTTCTTTTGGTGAGCGTAGCAAGTTATCTACAGCTGCTACATAGAAGTTCATTTTGCCGGAAAACTCCGGCTCAAATTCTCCAGTTTTAAGATCGATCACGATATAGCAGTGGAGTTGAACATGGTAGAACAACAGGTCAAGCCGATACTCTTTGCCGCTTACCTCAATCGGATACTGACTGCCTAGAAACGCAAATCCGACCCCTAACTCTAGCAAGAAGTCTCGAATATGATCGATTAGCGCCCGTTCAAGCTGACGTTCCGATCGCTCGTCACCAAGGCAAAGAAAATCAAAGTTGTAGGGAGACTTGATAATCTGCTGCACTAAATCCGACTGTGGCTTGGGCAGTACCTGCTCAAAGTTAGTTACCGCGCTTCCTTGTCGCTGATATAGCCCACTTTCGATTTGAAGCACTAGCACATTTCGGCTCCACCCCTGTTCAATCGTTTGCTGGATGTACCATAGCCGCTGAACGGGGTCTTTCACCTTATCGAGCAACACGCAATTGTGGAACCAGGGAATTTGTGCAGCAGCTTGCTGCACAATTGGTTCATCTAAATAGGCTTCGGCGAATGTTCGCATATACTTGAGATTTCGAGGAGAAAACCCTTGCATCTCTGGGAATTCTTGCTTTAAGTCTTTTGCCAAGCGATCGATTACCTTTGCACCCCAGCCTTGTTGCTGCTGCCGCGTCAAAATCTCGTGTCCAATCCGCCAGTAGAGCAGCACCAGTTCTCGATTGACGGCGATTGCAGCTCTAAGTTGAGCATCGCGAATGCGCTCTTTGAGATCGCGTAGAAATGCTTCATATTCTCTACCAAGCTGGTTCACTCACTGCCATCCTTTTCTCTATTGATTAAGTGTCGAATATTCCCTAAGCAAATTACCGTTCATTCAAGGTACTGGCTTCAATCGCAGGGGACTGGGTTTCAGTTGTTGAAGGAAGCGCCTTGCCCAGATAAACGCTTTTTAATCCGATCGCACCTCTCTTCGTGATCCCTCGGTATCTTAGGTATTTATAGGGACCATAAGACTTGCCAGACTTGCGATCGGGAATCATCTTCAATTCAATGTGTCCCGTTCCTCCTCGCACTCCAACCTCTGAGCCATCTGGGCGTCTATCGGCAACTGCTAGCGTAACAGGCTGCTGCTGTGCCTCGATTAGCCCGGTTAGCATATCTCGCAGGTCGATGAGATGCTCTGTCTCCCAGCTATGGATCTCTGCGATGAGTTGCTGAGCGGGTGTGCGCCGAGGCATTGTTTTCGTAATGAGATAAACTTAGGGAACACAAATGGCAAGATAGCCTGAGTATGTTCCCTAAGTTTATTATACTCTCAATGCCCCCCTATTCGAGTGAACACACGAATAGATCATTTTATTTCAGTTCAACTTGTTTGTGATACGCTTGAACTATGGCAAACCCTAAACCATGCACTAAAAATTTGATTCGGCAGAGGACAACCTGGCACCATCTGCCAACGAAATCCATTCGTGTCCCCCTGTATCTATCTGCTCAACTGTTGGATATTGCTAGACTTCTAGATGCTGGCGGTCAAGATTGCTCAATCGAAGAATTGAGGAAACTACAAGTCAGATTGGAGCAAGGATTAAATCAAAAAGAGTAAATACACCAAGGAGTGTCTTCGTACGTTCCTGCCTTACAAATTGATTTAGGGAATACAAAGCTGGTTTTGAGCATTTATGTTCCCTAAGTAAAGTTTGCATTCTGGGCAGCATATGCTCGAGCGGTTTATTACAAGCCCCAATGATGGAAGCTAAGAGAGCGATCGCCTAATCCAAACCTGACTAAAACTTTAGAGGGTACTAGAGCAATCAAGCGTCGATTTGCTCCATCAATTGCTGGTTAACATGGAGGAAGATCAGTTGCTTCAACCTCCAGCCTGCCCCACCCAACCGACATCATGGCTGACCCTTCCACCCGATCGCTGAACGGTTCTCTGAACTCTCCCTACTGGCTCCGTCGCATTTGGGGACTGCGCTTCATCTTTCGTCCGTTTGAAACCCTGGATGCCCGTGTCAGAGCCTATGGCGATGACTACCAGGTGACTGCGCCGGACTCAAGACCAGCCTTAATCTACTTCAGCAGTCCTGAAGCGCTCGAAGATATCTTTACAGCTAAACCTGAGCAACTGAGCGCTGGGCGGGGCAATCAAGTTCTTCAGTTTCTCTTGGGTGAACATGGCATTGTCTTGCTCGAAGGCGAAGCCCATCAGCGCCAACGACAGCTTTTGATGCCTCCCTTTCACGGCGATCGGATGCGCTCTTACGCTCAGGTGATCCAGGACATCACAGAACAGGTGATGCGCCCTTGGACGATCGGCACGACCTTTGCAGTGCGTCCGGCGATGCAGTCGATTTCCTTACAGGTGATTCTCAAGGCGGTGTTTGGTCTTGACAGCGGACAGCGCTATGACCAGTTGCGGCAGGTTCTATGTCAAATGCTGGATGTCTTTGGTTCACCTGTAAGCGCCATGCTGTTGTTCTATCCGTTCTTGCAGAAGGACTGGGGAGCTTGGAGTCCCTGGGGAAGGTTTTTGCGTCTGCGGCAGCAGGTGGATGCCTTAATCTATGCCGAGATTGCCGATCGCCACACTCAACCTGACGCAGAGAGGACGGATATTCTGGCGTTGCTGATGGCAGCGCGTGATCCAGAGGGGCAGCCGCTGAGCGATGTTGAATTGCGCGATGAATTGATCACGCTGCTGTTTGCAGGGCACGAGACAACGGCATCGGCTTTAGCCTGGGCACTGTACTGGATTACCCATTTACCGGATGTTCGCACTCGACTTCTGGCAGAAATAGATGCACTGGATGATAAAGCTAGTTTAGATCCCATGACGATCGCCCGATTGCCCTATCTCAGCGCTATCTGTCAGGAGACTCTGCGTCTTTATCCAATCGCCATTAGCGCTTTCCCGCGTGTAGTCAAGCAGCCGATGACTGTTGCAGGCTATGCCCTAGAACCGGGTACGGTGATCATGCCCTCGATTTATCTGGCGCATCACCGGGCGGCGGTCTATCCCGAACCGAAGCAGTTTAGACCAGAGCGGTTTTTAGAGCGACAGTTTTCACCTTATGAGTATCTGCCGTTTGGCGGGGGCGATCGGCGTTGTATTGGCTCTGCTTTTGCTCTATTTGAAATGAAGCTGGTCTTGTTTGAGTTGGTGTCAAAGATGGATCTGACAATAGCCAACTCCCAGCCGATCCGGCCAATTCGACGCGGCTTGACCATGGCTCCATCGGATCGGCTCCAGATGCGAGTCACGGGCATTAAACGATCGGTTTCTAGTTCATCCCTGATTCGGCGATAGATTGGCAAGAGCTGTGGCGATAGCGCCTTCATTTAGTAACGGATGCCGTTAGCGAATTTATCACAACCATTTCTGAGAAAATTTAGGGAATACAACAGTAATTTTGAGATTTTATATTCCCTAAGTTGTGAACTCTGATTCTCTCAGTAAGAGAGTTGGCACGGGTTAAGGATCTCTAGGTGGAGCTAGTCCATCTTCCTTTTCTTGCTGCTCAATTCCTCGACGCAGTAGGAACCGTATCGCTCTGTTCAGCGACATCTCAGCCAAGAACGGATTTGTCTTTTGCAATTGTTCAATTCGCTCTCTCAGGTCTGAAAGATCTACTGTGAGACGATCGCGTTTATCTGCCATCCTCCAAAAATACTTGGTCTCGCCTATCTAAATCTGTTTGTCATCAAAAATAACCATTATGGTGACAAACGTGATATGTTGAGTGACAGGAAGGTGCGATTAGGTTCAATCCTGAAGTACACCTTGATAGGCTTTGCGATCGCCATCTAAGCAGCGCCCCTCTATCAATCTATCCTCTCACCAAGAAATATTATGGTAGGCAGAAACCCAATCTCAATTCCACCCGTAACGCTTCCAGAACAAATACCCGAAACATTACCAGAAGCTAAATTTCAGTTAGGGCAGCAAGTACGGTGGAGTTGCGTGCCCAGTCAAGACTTCGGACGTGTCCTTGGCATTGTTTTTGGTTCTGAGGGCAGTGTGCAAGCAAGTGGCTATCACTATGCGATCGCCTTAGACTCTTCCAGTCCGTCTTTTGCAGATGGTATCTTTGCGGACTGGGGGTATGAGGAAGACCTGGAGCTTGTTGATCCTCACGAGATTATGAGCAAGCGATCGGAGACAAGTTCATGAAACGCTACCCATCCCAGCGCCAGTGGGAGTTATTTCGACTTTATGAGAATTGTCCACCACCTCTACCGCCAATGACTTTTACTCAGCTTTGGGAGATTTCTTACCAAGAACTGAGCAATCTAACAGGAGCCTCACGCAGCACGGTGGAACATTGGTTTTCCTCAGGGGAGAGCAAACGGGAACCCGCTGAACGATTTTGCCGCCGCTTGGCTGAAATTCATTTGCTCTGGAGCCACACCGAACGGATTAAACCCAGCCTGATTCAATCGTGGTGCCGCTTGGGGCGGGAACTCTAATACTCTAGATTCTTATCCTCTTGTTCCTTCTCAGTTGCTAACTATTGACGCTCTCCCTAATTGCTGTCAGCCTGACAGCTTTTTGTTGCCCTCCACAACGAGGGCTTTTTTAATGGAATTCATCCCGATTCAATTTGCCAAGTGACATGCCTAAGCCGATCGCCTATGAAATTATCCCCGTGATGATGCTTTACACAGCACAGCATCGACGGAATTTTCCATACCGCGTAACTGCCCAAGGATGCTTTGAACGCCTCAGCACCACGAGCGATCGCAGCTGGAGCTACAGCCTGACCACCCTTGATGGAGAGAAGGCGACGCTTCACCGACTCGCCTTGGCAGGGAAGCTGGGACGACCCATAGCGCCGGGGCATTGGGCTTGCCACACTTGTGATAATCCACGCTGCATCAATCCAGATCATCTTTTCGAGGGACGACCCCAGGATAATACTCAAGATTGCTTACAGAAGGGACGGCGCAACACCTACCGCATTCCACCTATGCCCGAATCTCAGAACCCAACCAGCAAATTGACGGAAGCCGATGTGGAATTGATTTGGCTGTTGCTAAAGGCGAACCTTCCTCACTCAGCGATCGCGGCTCTCTTTGGGGTACACAAATCGCTAATCTCGCACATTAAACGCGGCAAGGTTTGGTCACACCTCAAGCCCAGCACTGATGAATCGATATGAACTAGGACAGGCGATTCGCTTGACCTACCAGGGATGCGTCCGAGTTTTGCCGTTTGAAATCGATGCCCACGGATGCATGATTTACATTGGCAAGCGTAAAGGAAAAGTGGTGAAGTACCCGACTGTCATCATCCACGCACGGATCTATATGATTCATCGCTTAATGCTGGTGGCAAAATTAGAGCGTGAGATTCGCGCTGGCTATTGGGCTTGCCACTCCTGCGATAATGCAGGTTGCATCAATCCTGAGCATTTAAGCGAATGTACGCCTGCTGAGAATTTACAAGACAGCTTGATGCGAAGTGGGCGAAGGCAAATTCCTCCAAAGCCCCACAAAGGCTCTCTGCATCACAACAGCAAGCTCACTGAAAGCGACATTCCCAAGATTCGGCAGCTTTTAGAGCAGGGAAAGTCTCAACGGGCGATCGCTGCGCAGTTCAATGTCTCTCCCAGTTTGATTTGGTACATCAAGAATAATCAGATTTGGCAGCATGTCCGTGAAACGTTGGAGAGTAGTGATAACGATTGAACAGCATCTTTAGATAGCGCCCTGCTCTACTACCTGCCGATCGCTTGTTTACGTTTTATGGGAGCCTGATACCGCTTTTTGAGCAAATGACTCCACGCTGAGACTTAAAACATTCTTGCTACTGATCATCTAAGTTCGTGGAACGGCTGCCGATGTGCCGGAGTTAGGTCAGGATTGATTCCGCTTCCCCACCCTGGGTGATCCGTAGCCACATCGGCAGTTGAGTGTCGCCACCGCCCTCAATCCGCTCTAACGCAGTCATCATCTCAACCCGCACATCAAATTCAGCTTCACGTTCGATCGCCTGACGTAAAGCATCCACTGCCGTGAGATCGCCCATTTCATTAAGGAATCGAGCCGCTCTCCAACGCACCAGCTTAGAGGGGTCTGCCAAGGCTTTACCCATTGTCGCCCTTGCACTGGTGTCGCCCAAATCGCTCAAGGCATCCCCTGCCGTTCGCCGCACCATAGCGGAGGGGTCTACTAGGACAACTCGACACAACGGCTCAACCGCAGCAAGTCTACCACTGGCACCGAGGAGTGCAGATGCCCAGCGCCGAATTGTACTTTGCTCATCTTCCAACATAGCCAGAATCTGAGGAAAGGTGTCAGCCGTCACTTCAATCTGTTGGAGCGCTTTGAGTCGATGTTTCCAGTTCGGGTGCTGCAGCTCAGCGATCAGGGATTGTTGGAGGGCGGCGTGGCTAACTGACTCTGGTTTGCGCTCCTGAGAAATAGCAATAGCTTCTATTCGAGCCAACTCGTCTTCGTCAATCAGGCTGGCAATCTCATCAGCGACAAGTTGTGCCACTTCATCGAGAGAACCCGCTGGAGATTGATAGGGTTCCCAGTGACGCTCAGCCACGTAATTGGCTTGAGTCGCTTGAACGACCCGTTGGAGTGCTTGATTGAACCGCTCTGGCAACGCCACTCTAGCCTGTTGCCCATCCGCAGCGGTGGCGCGCACCTGCACCGGAATGGCGCGAAATACCTGAACAGCAACCTCAACCTGACCTAAGTTGGCAGCACTCTGAACTTGGCTTTGAGTTTGAGGCGGGGCGACCTGAGCGAGCAATTTGGCATCGGCTTCCTGAGCCACTCCAATGAGACGGGCAGCTTGAGCGAGTATCGGCTGCCACTCAGCGTTTCCTTGGCGGGTCAAGGTGATGAAATCCTGCACGAAGAAGACAGATTGCACGGCTTCAATGGTCAGTAACTGCTGAGCCAGAACGGGTGCCTCCGTCTGATTTCCGCCTTTGTCAAACGTCAGTGCTTTAGTGCTAATCACCCCATTGAGATTAAGCTTGATGCAGTTTGGGCTGGGAGTAGTTTCGATCGAGAGCAGTTGCATTGCCTCATCCTTAGCTTGTCGGGATTAAACAGCCACAGCCTAATGAATCTGATTTCAGGAGCAGTGACTTCAGTTTGATCCTAACCTGCTGGAATCTGTTAAGGTGCCACCATCAATAGAACAGCTATTTTCTGAGGTTGGCGACTTTAGCCACAGGATTGATTTGCATCGAGGCTTCGTTCTGTCAAAGCCCTGCTCATGAACCTAGATCACGCAGTTGTTATCGGTGCCAGCATGTCAGGGCTACTGACAGCCCGCGTCCTAAGTGACTACTTTAGGCAAGTCACTCTGCTCGATCGCGACTCCTTACCAACCGATGCTGCACATCGCCAGGGAGTTCCTCAAGGTCGTCACCTGCATGTCTTGCAAGCCAAAGGGGAGCAAATTCTGTCGCAATTCTTTCCCGGTCTGGAGATTGAGCTACTCCCAGCTGGGGCAACCAGGTTGGAGCTAGGCAGCGATTTACTCTGGTATCAGTATGGAGGATACAAAGTTCGATATCACAGCGGCATTACAGCGCTCTGTATGAGCCGACCCTTGCTAGAAGTTAGTGTACGCCACCACGTTCTGGCACTCCAGAATTTAACCTGCCTGGAGCGGTGCGCGGTTCAAGGTCTGGTTGCCAATGAAGATCAGGTCTGGTTAAACTCAGCGGAGTGGGTGACTGCTCCGCTGAGTTTAACCAGACCCGCTGTTGGCTTGCTAAAGGTTAAAGTCTGACAGCAATTGATGCAAGAGCCTCCGATATGAAATCTATGAATACTTGAAGTTTTCCAGAGTGTTGGCGATGTTTTGGGTAAATCGCATACAGGGTCAAAGGTTCCATAGACCATTCTTTCAAGACAGTTTTCAGCATCCCACGTTCTAATCCATCTAAGACTGTGAACATGGGCAAAAAAATCAAACCGAGTCCCGCAACAGCAGCTTGACTTGCAGCAAGGCTATTGTTCACTTTTAAAGATCCATCAACATGCACTGACACTGTTTCATGACCTCGCCAAAAACTCCACTCATAGGGCGATCGCGCTAGGGTGTAAACTACACAATGGTGCTGCTTTAGATCCTCCGGCGATTTTGGTTCACCATACTGCTTTAGATATGCAGGTGACGCGCAAACGACTCGTTGAATATCGCAGATTCGATGTGAGACGAGACTGGTATCGATGACCAATCCGCCCCCTCTGATCCCCACATCAAATCCCTCCTCAATGAGATCCACATAGCGATCATTGAGAATGAGTTCGATCCGCATATCTGGATAAATGGATTGAAATTGATAAATCGCTGTTGCTACATGGGTTAAACCCAGAGACATGGGTGCTGTCACGCGAAGCAATCCGTGGGGTTTGACCGAGAGATCGGAAACCAATTCTTCAACACGTTCCAGTTCATCCAGAATAGAGGAAACTCGCTGAAAATAGAGTCGCCCTGTTTCAGTCAAGTTCAAACGTCTGGTTGTTCGATGGATCAACTGGGTTCCCAATTCTTTCTCCAGTTCCTGGACATTTTTACTGACGGCTGCATTTGATAAGTTCAGAGCGCCTGCTGCACGGCTAAAACTCTCAAACTCAACGACTCGTCTAAAGACGTTCAGAGCAATTAATTTGTCCATATAAAATCACTTACAAAACGATCCATCTCGCCACATGCATTATTCACTATAGGTGAAAAGTCATTCAACTAAATTGATCTTTATCTTTTTTGAGTGAAGAGTTATGGTCAAAGTATGCGCTTCAAGCTGTAATGACCCGAAGCGCGGAGGAACTATGAATCAAGCACAGGTCTGTGCGGTGGATAAACAGGTTTACGGCATTGAATATTTCGCGATCATTGATCTGCTCAAGCGATATTACGACGCTTTATATCGTTGTGATACAGCTCTTTTGGCAACCGTGTTTCATGCCAGTGCTCAATACTCCACTGCATCTAGCGGAGAACTCTTGCATCTTGATATGCATTCCTATTTCCCAATCGTTGAACAACGAATTTCCCCAGAATCTTCCGGTGAACCCTATACATTTTCGATCGATTCGATCGAGTTCGCAGGGGCTGTGACCGCGATCGCCCGAATGCGTTCTTCCATGCTAGGCAAAGATTTTATTGATCTCCTCAGCCTCATTCAGCTTGGGGGCGAATGGAAAATTATTGCCAAAGTCTTTCACTACACGATCCATGCAGACACAGCAATATTGCCAACAAGCCAGAATTAGCGGGAGGTCAAACCATGCCCTATGTAAACATCAAAATCACTCGCGAAGGCGCAACAACACAGCAAAAAGCTGAACTCATCAAAGGTGTAACAGAACTTTTGGTGCGTGTTCTAAATAAGACACCAGCAACGACATTTGTCGTCATTGATGAAGTTGCGACTGAAGATTGGGGAATTGCTGGCGTGCCTGTGAAAGAACTTCGGCAAGGCATTCAGCAACAATCACATTGAAAAATATCGATCTAGACAGTCAAATCTTTGAACTGAATTGGAGGTAGATAGCATGACAACTCAGACTGTAATTATCACGGGCGGTGCAACTGGCTTAGGTTATGCCATTGCTGAAGCATTTTTGCACAATCAGGTGAATGTGATACTGAACGGGAAAACATTCTCAAAACTTGAAACGGCGGCTCAAAAACTCGATCAACCCGATCGTATCCATCTTGTAGCAGGTGACATTACCGATCCAACATGGCTGTGTCGCAGAAACTGGTGGGTGGTAAGATAGATGGGTCTACCTTTGCCTTCTCTTTCTCCGATGTCTACTCCTACTCTGTTTAAGTGGCGGCACTTTTTGCCTGAGATCATCCTGCTCAACGTGCGGTGGTACTGCCGCTATGCCTTGAGCTACCGGGATTTAGAGGAGATGATGCAGGAACGAGGAGTGGAAGTTGACCACTCGACGATCAACCGTTGGGTGTTGAGGTAGGGTGTTGAGGTACGCCCCAGAACTGGACAAACGGATTCGACCCCACTTGAAGCCAACGAATGATTCCTGGAGGGTGAACGAAACTTATATCAAAATCAAGGGTGTGTGGAGATATCTGTATCGTGCTGTTGATTCAGCAGGTAACACATTGGACTTCATGTTGAGCGCGAGCGCGGGATGGCAAGGCAGCGGCACGATTTTTCCGTAAAGTGCTTAAAGGTCAGCACATTCAGTCCCCCCGAGTCATTACAGTGGACAAGAATGCTGCTTATCCAGCGACAATGGAGGCACTCAAAGCAGATGAAACGATTGACCAAGAGACCGAATTAAGGCAGAGCAAGTATTTAAACAATGTGATTGAGCAAGATCATCGTCATATCAAGCGAATTGTGAAACCGATGATGGGATTGAAGACGTTCAACAGTGCAAGAAGAACGTTGAGTGGAATCGAAGCGATGAATATGATGAGAAAAGGACAAGTAAAAGGAATCGACCAAGGGGATATTATCTCTCAGGTCAGATTTATCGAAGCACTCTTTGGAGCTGTTGCGTAAGAAAATGCAAACGATACCGATCATTTCTCCTTAATAAGTTCTTGCGACACAACCGTCAATGCCGATGTAAGCAGCGTAATGTAATTGGTTTGTAATGTTATTCTCGAAATGTTGTTTCGTTGAACAACCGGGGAAGCCCGGTCTCGCTATGGAGAAATGCACCCCCACTAATCCACTCCGAGGAAGATAGAGTGAAAGAATATGCAGGATTCTTCCAAAGTTTAGGGTTTGCTCTAAAGCTAAAATGGGCAAAAAGAAAACGGCTTTTTGGGAAAAGTAGGGGATTGAAAGCTTTCCTTTATTCCTATGGACTACTGGCGATCGCATCACTCTTTCTAGCTCTGCTGATAACGCAGAGTCCAGCAAATCCACAGTCTATAGCTCCCATTGCTCAGTCTAGGCTGAGTACAGCTGATTCACAGTTGGTGCAACAGGGTAAATCACTCTACGCTACAGGACGATTCATTGAAGCAGCAGAGATGTTGCAACAGGCAGCTCAAGCCTATCGGCAGCAAGGCGATACTCTCAGACAGGCAATGGCTCTGAGCAATCTCGCCCTGGTCTATCAAAAATCAGGTCTGTTCTCAGAGGCGACTCAAGCCATTATCACCAGCTTAAACTTGCTGGGCTTAGACCTACTGGAAAGTAGCCCACCGCTTTTAGATCGAGAGAGAGATGATCGCTCACAGATTTTGGCGCAGACGCTGGAAATTCAGGGTTCGCTGCAATTTGAGCAGGGGCAGACAGAGCCAGCGCTGACAACTTGGCAGAAGGCTGAAGCCCTCTACCGTGAGAGGAATGACAGCAGCGGCATCATCCGCAGCCAGATTAACCAAGCTCAAGCCTTGCAGGTTCTAGGGTTTTACCGCCGAGCATTAACGCTGCTGACTGAGCTGAGCCAGAGTCTACAATCTCAACCTGATTCGCTCACAAAGGGGGTAGAACTGCGATCGCTCGGAGAGGCACTCCAGTTTACGGGAGATTTGGAACAATCTCGTCAAGTGCTGCAAGCTAGCTTAGCGCTATCGGAACGGCTACAGCTTCCTCAAGAGATCAGTGCGGCTTTGCTCAGCTTGGGTAATACGGCTAGCGTTCAGCAAGATGTGCAAGAAGCCAGTGCTTTTTACCAACAGGCGATCGAGACAGCGCCTTCACCGCTGATCAAAGTTCAGGCTCGCATCAATCAATTCAGCCTTCTCGTCAATGCCAATCAAGCGCTTGATGGGCAGCTTTTATCGGATATTACAACAGAATTAGCTGACTTACCTCCTAGCCAAACAGCCGTTTACGCCACGATTCATTTTTCTCAGTCTCTGATCAAATTAGAGGACAAAGAATACCCACAGGCTTCACGGGATAACATTGCTCGGCTCCTAGCTAGGGCAGTTCAGCAATCTCGCGACCTGGGGGATAAACGAGCGGAAGCCTATGCGCTAGGAGCGCTGGGAGGGCTATATGAACAGGCTCAGCAGTGGGCTAATGCCAAGGATTTGACTGAACAAGCGTTGCGGTTGGCGGATGTGGCGAATGCGGCTGATATTGCCTATCGCTGGCATTGGCAGCTTGGACGATTGTTGAAACAGCAGGGAGATGTAGCAGGAGCGCTCGTAGCCTATGATGCGGCGATCGACGAATTACAGTTTCTGCGGAATGATTTAGTTGCCGTCAATCGCGAGGTACAGTTTTCCTTTAGGGATAGCGTAGAACCTGTTTACCGACAATCTGTTGAATTGCTCTTGCAATCTCAAACACCTGTAGATGAACAAACTTTGGATAAGGCTCGACAGCGAGTTGAAGCTTTGCAATTAGCAGAGCTAGATAACTTCTTTCGGGAATCTTGCTTGAATACAACCACCGTTTTGCTGGACAAAGTGGTAGATCAGGATAACCCAACGACGGCTATTCTCTATCCCATTATTCTGCCGGATCAGCTACAGGTGATTGTTAAAGTGCCGGGGCAATCTTTACATCACTACGCTGTAAGCCAATCTCAGGCTGAAGTAGAAAGCATTTTAACCAAACTGCGGCAGAGTCTTACTGAACCGGATACGATCGCCGAAGTCAAGTCTCTCTCTCAGCAGGTTCATAGCTGGCTCATCCAACCGATCGAATCAGAACTAGAACGAAGCGGCATTAAGACCTTGGTATTTGTCCTAGATGGCGCATTCAGGAGCGTGCCGATGGCGGCTCTTTATGATGGCAAGCAGTATTTGGTTGAGAAGTATGCCGTTGCCCTGAGTCCTGGGCTACAGTTGCTAAACCCTGAGCCGATCGCCCAAGAAAAGTTACAGGTGCTGGCAGCAGGTCTTGTGCAACCGCCTTTAGAGTTTCAAAACTTTCCACCGCTACCCGAAATTCAATCAGAGTTCAACTCTATCTCGGCGGCGGGGGCGACGATTACGACCCTGCTTGATCAAGATTTTACGAGCCAGACCTTAGAGAATCAGGTTAATCAGGCGACGTTCAATATTCTGCATCTAGCAACCCATGGGCAGTTTAGCTCACGGGCAGAAGATACCTTTATCTTGGCGGCAGATGGCCCGATTAATGTGACGCAATTTGATACGTTTTTACGTCGTCGAGATGAAACGCGATCGCTCGCGATCGAACTTTTGGTCTTGAGCGCTTGTCAAACGGCAGCAGGAGATAATCGGGCAACGCTGGGTTTGGCGGGAGCAGCGGTTCGGGCAGGGGCGAGAAGCACCTTGGCTTCGTTGTGGAACATTGGCGATCGCTCTACTGCGGTTCTAATCGGAGAGTTTTACAAGGAGTTAGCTACCTCTAAGGTGACGAAAGCCGAGGCGCTGCGGCGGGCGCAAGTCATGTTGTTGAAGCAGTATCCCAACTACAGCCGTCCTAGCTATTGGGCAGCTTATGTGTTGGTCGGCAACTGGCTATAGGTCAAGACCTGAGAACGGCTGCATAAAAAGGAAAAGTAAAGGTATGCGTTTATATCTGAGCTTAAGCAAAACCATGAAAGCAGGTACTTGGCATCGATGGTTTAACAAGGGCACGATCGCACTTATTCCGGTTTCGATGAGTGCGATCGCTCTCTTATCGGATACTGCTGTCATAGCTCAAGTGACACCCGATCGCACCCTTGGTTCAGAACAATCTACTGTGAATCGGAATGTCACAATTAACGGTAGGAATGGCGATCGGATTGAAGGGGGAGCTAGAAGAGGAGCGAACTTGTTCCATAGCTTTGAACAGTTTAATGTCGGTAACGGACAACGCCTTTACTTTGCCAATCCAGAGGGTGTATTCAACATTATTGGTCGGGTGACGGGTCGAGGTGCCTCAAATATTTCGGGCACGTTGGGGGTACAGGGAAACGCGAATCTATTTCTGATGAATCCTAACGGCATTGTTTTTGGCAACAACGCTACGTTAGATCTGCGAGGCTCATTTGTCGGAACTACTGCAAATCGCTTGCAATTTGGCACACAGGGTTTCTTCGGTACTAATGATCCTCAAACTCCACCTCTACTAACAATCAACCCCTCAGCTCTGTTGTTCAATCAAGCTAGACCTGGAAAGATTCAAACTCAGTCCGTTGCAGATGCAGGAGAAAGCTTAGCCGGAAATCCGCTCTTGGGGCTGAGAGTCGCTGATGGGCAAAATCTGCTTTTGATCGGGGGAGAGGTGGCGATCGCAGGGGGTTTAAATGCTTTAGGTGGACAGCTAGGATTATTTGCTGTGAAGGCTCCAGCAACCGTTGAACTCAGCGCTGATTCCCGTCCCTCACTACAACAACCAGTTCGACAACTTTCGAGGTCTTCTCGCGGTAACGTCCTGATCAATGGGGGCGCTCTCCTAAATGTCAGAGCAGATCATGGCGGAGAGATCCAGATTAATGCCGAGGATATCCAGATTCGAGAGAATAGCATCCTACGCGCTGGAATTGATCAAGATTTAGGCAACAGAGACAGTCAGGCTGGAGATATTATTCTCAATGCCACGGGAAATATTGAAATTTCAGGCAGCAATGTTTTGAATTCGTTGATAGGAATGGGAACGAGCGGTGATTTGGTGATTCGAGGGCGATCGCTCGTTTTAAACGAGGGAGCTATCCTGTCTGCCGCCACATTATCGCAGGGTAATGCGGGACGGGTTGTCATTCAAGTTGCAGGTTCTGCTGTGCTTACAGAGAGTGCGACCGTTTTTAACACGATTAATCCTGATGCGATCGGCTCGACAGGCGGTATTTTCCTAGAAGCAGGCTCACTGACGATGACAGATGGGGCTGAATTGGTTGCGAACACCAACAGTACTGGCGATGTCGGTAATATCATCGTTCGAGTACGTGGAGACGCAAGATTGAGCGGTGTGAATTCTCAAGGTGATCCGAGTGGCATTCTCAATGTTGTTAGACCCGGAGGTATTGGCAATGCAGGAGAAATTCGTCTTAGCGCTGGTTCCCTTTCGCTCACCAACGGGGCACGCTTACAAACCAATACACGAGGACAAGGAAATGCAGGCAATGTTATCGTTCGGGTGCGCGATCGCTTTCTCCTCGATAGTGAAGCGGCTGGTATTCAAGATTTAACGGGCATCTTTACTGCTGTTGGAACGGATGGAGTTGGAAAAGGGGGCGCGATCGACATTCAGTCTGGTTCTCTTGTAGTCTTGAATGGCGCACAATTGACAGCAAACACCTTCGCGCAGGGCGATGCAGGCGACATTACTATTCAGGTACGCGAGCAAGCCATCTTTGATGGCAGTAATAACAATTACCAAACGGCGGACGATCGCAATGAAGTTGTTCGGAGTGGTGTTTTCAGTGCGGTCGGAGAAAGATTTACCGATGGAACGATTCCGGCATTCGGCAATGGTGGCGACATTCGCCTTTCAGCAAACCAGATTAAATTGCGAAATGGGGCTGCTTTAGGAACGGCAGTGCTTTCTGGCAGCCGTGGCGATGCAGGAAGTATTACCATCACGGCAACCGATCGCGTCTCGGTTGATGGCAGAAGCAGAAACAGAGATGCCAGCAGTATTCGAACTCAAGTTAATCCGGGCGCAGTTGGAAATGCGAATGGCATTCAAATCACAACCGATCGCTTAACGGTTAGCAATGAGGGTCTACTCCAAGCCAGTATCGGTGGTGACGGAAAAGCGGGCAATATTCGCATTAACTCCCGTATTTTAGAATTGTTCAACGGAGGTCGATTGCTGACTACGACAGCGGGCAGCAGACCTGCGGGAGATATTGATCTGCGGGTTGACGATCGCATTACTCTATCAGGTCAAACCAGCGGACTATTCGCTAGCACAGAGAGAAATGCAACGGGACGAGGCGGCAGTATTAACATTACAACGCATCAACTAGCAGTGTCCGATCGCGCAGCTATAACGGTGAGTAGTCCAGCCGGAAGAGCCGGAAACTTAACGATCGCGGCAAATCAGATTCGTCTAAATCAAGGTAGGCTCACCGCAGAAGCCGGAGTCGGGAGCGGTGCTGAAATTACCTTGCAGGGACTCGATAGCTTGCTTTTGCAAAACAATAGCCTGATCTCAGCCCAAGCCTCTGATAATGCAACGGGTGGAAACGTAACGGTGGATGCACCTAACGGCTTTGTTGTCGCTGTGCCAGAACAAAATAATGACATCATTGCCAGCGCGGATCAAGGCAGAGGCGGAAACATTTCTATTACCGCTCAAGGAATTTTTAGTATTGGGCAACAGCGATCGAGTCCTCAAAATCAAACGAACGACATTGACGCTAGCTCTCGGTTTAACCAATCCGGTACGGTCACAATTAACCAGCCTGATATTGACCCCAGTCAAGGATTGATTGAACTCCCCACCGATGTGGTCGATCGCTCTACCCAAATTGCACGCGGCTGTACTCCTGGAAGCGATGAATCTAGTCGATTTGTGGCAACTGGACGGGGAGGCTTGCCGATCAGTCCAGATCAGCCTTTGCGCGATCGAGCGATCGTCTCTCTTGGTTGGGTGGCGCTGGATTCAGAGAGGAGCGATCGACAAAGCATCCCCCTTCAAGCCACAGAATCGCAGAGCCAAGATGAGCGCAGTCTAGAGCAAGTTGACTCTTCTAAGAGCGCCGTGATGGAAGCCAGTGAATTCAGTCGAGATGCCAACGGCAAAGTTGTTTTGGTTGCCCAGGCGCAAACAGAAGAGGTAGTTGGTGAACATGTAGGCGATCGCGTTTGTTTGGAGCGATCTCCATAGAACCTCGTCACTCGTGTGTTGTCAAAACTGACATCACCGCAGCACAAGCAATAACACAATTCCTCCAACAAAAGCGACTGTTTGAATGGCTAAAAGCATGTGATCTAGTCGGGCAACTCGCGCATAGCTTTCGGGTCTTTCGTCCTTAATCCAGTCAGCGGTCACGATCACTTCCAAAATCAAAATAGTAATGAGCAGGTACGCAATCACATAGATCTTATCAAGCAAAACCAGATAACCAATATTCGGCAGTGTTGAAGAGTAGGACTGCTGTAGGAATACAGTGGTCAGCAGTGCAGTTACCGATAGTGCAATGCGGGAATCAACGTATCGCGGCTCAAGTAGCAATGCGCCCCAACTAGCAGCGACAACAATCACTAAAGGTAACAGCAGTTTCCAGGTGAAGAAACTAACGGATCGAGAGACAGTCAGTGAATATTGCAGAGCGGCATACTGAGTTTTATCTCCCAATCTTGGATCGCCAAAATTAGTGGTGTACTCATGAACTAGACTCGATATATTAGCGGTTTGAATTTCCCAGCCCGGAATTGATACCGTACTTGAGTAGCCTGACTGCCTGTTGTCCGCCACGTAAACCATTTGGTCAACGGTATAAACTGAATCTTCTAGCGAAATCGTTATAGTCTGCTGGTCTAGCGGATACTTTGCCAAAGCAAAGGGTTGAACAAAGCGACCATCCACTCTCAAAGCTTGAAAGAAGCGACCGTCCGGTAGTTTTTCGGGTGTTTTATAGGAAGCGACTGAAGTTGTATCTGAGTCGTCAACTCCGTTGTGATACTCCAGGTTTGCCGTTGGGTCTAGCTCCCCCTTCCACTTAAACCAAATATAAAAATCTAGAGAGTAAGTATTGCTGGCAATATCCAGGTCGTGGAAGTTCATCGCAAAAATTCCTGGTAGTGCCCTGAAGGGCAGGATAGAATAGGGAATGGCACTAATAAAGTTTTGA
>NZ_JCACIN010000078.1:0-28678 GCF_059504425.1 Drouetiella sp. | reverse complement strand
AAAAATGCACTACAGCTAGAGGGCTTGCGTAAGTCCTCTAGGAAATTCCTGCTTGAGAAAGAAACTTTGCTTCCAGTGTTTAAGACCGTTCGTGATCACCTTGTATTCACTAGCAAGCGTATCATCGGTGCTAATGTACAAGAGTTGTCTGGTAAAAAAGTTGATTACACATCAATCCCCTACAGCAAAATACAAACAGTTTCTGTAGAAAGTTCAGACACACTCGATCGAGACTGTCAATTAGAAATTTATAGCTGTTGCCAGTTTGCTTAGCACATTTAGGGTGGGGCGCGCCCCACCCTAAATGTGCCCGTCCTAACCGCCTTAGCGGTTGCTATACATCAGCTCTATTGGTGAGATTCGTTTTGAGATGCAACGCAACTTCTAACTTGTTATTTTTTGTGTTTCGTCGGAGAGTCGATAGGTTCCTGGCGTGCTGCCTGTCCAGCGTTTAAAGGCGCGGTTAAAGGCGCTGGGTTCCGAAAAACCTAACAGAAACGCAATGGCGTGAATCGGAACAGTAGGATTTTTGAGATGCTGCAACGCTAATTCTTTGCGGGTAGCATCCAGCAGCTTTTGAAACGACGTGCCTTCGGCTTGTAGTTCGCGCTGCAAATGACGAGCGCTGATAGCTAGCTCTTGGGCGATCGCCCCAATCGTTGGCAAGTCTCCGGTGAGCTGTTGGGCGATCGCCTGCATGACCCGCTGCGTATAGTTTTTGGTAGAATTTTGGATGAGATGCATGTCAGACAGCATCCCCTCTGCGTATTGCTCAAACAGCGGCAGCAGTGCCGGATTGCTGGATAGAATCGCCCAATCGAGGCAGTCTGCATCAAAAATGAGGCAACTGATGGGCTTTAAAAACTCCACTTCTGTCTGAAAGATGCGAGCGTACTCTGCGGTGTTTTCAAGCGGTGTATGTTGAAACCAGGCGGCTGAGAGGGAAAGAGACTTTCCCGTCAAGTCTACGGTTGCCTTGAGCAACGATACAAAGGTGCATTCTACGGCATAGCGCAGTTCTTCTACTAAGTGGTTTTGCAAGTGACTCGTCATGTTGTAGTCATAATCAAAAAAAACCATACCGTTGGACACCGAAAAGTGAAGCGAAGCGCTCTTGCAAAACAATTGATTGTATCGACCTATCTTGTCAAAGACTTCTCCTAGCGTTTGGCAGTTGATCATGATATATCCCACAATGCCGAAAGTTCCTAAATTAAACGCTTCACCCAGGTGCAGTCCAAAGTTTTCATCACCCGTTTGCTTCACCGCCTCTCGCCACACAGCAGCATGAAGTGACCCTGGAATTCGCTGATCAGGCATTTTCAGCATTTCTGGCTCAAGTCCAGCCGCCGCACAGATTTCTCCAGGGTCTACGCCACAATACGCTGCAAATTGAAGAATGTTGCGCGTAGTGTAGACAGTCATGGTTCTCTCTTGCATGTATCCACCGTAGATTGCAAACGTGTTGAATTTGTTTGAACTGAAGTGTCCGCTCGTAGCGGCATTTCAAGCATCCTGTGAAAACTATTTCGCTCTATTGATTCATCCTGGATCTCAAACTTTTCGCAAAAAACACAAGATTTTTGAAATGATACGCTTCTCGATTTGTCGTTCAGAATGTTAAGCGATCCAAATGAACCGTAAGGCTGATGGCGCGATCGGTCAAGTTCTTGGCGGGTATGGTCAAGTGAATCATTAAATGGAGCGATTACCGTTGAAATGCACTAAAGTTTGCATTTGATTCACATGGCAGATAATTCTCTAAGCAGCGCCCGCCCACTAGGCGTTTTGGGTAGCAAACTCCTTGAGCGGCGGGATCTTGTTGGGCCGCGCGATCGCACCGATTTCTTTAAGTTCAGCCTCAAACGTAGCAGTGATGTCAACTTTCAGCTGTCTAACCTGCAAGCAAATGCTGACTTGCTGTTGCTAAACCGCTCTGGTAAGGCGATCGCGCGGTCGCAAAAGGGCGGCAAGCAGGCAGAGCAAATTACTCGACAGCTTCAGTCGGGCACCTATTACGTGCAGGTGTCGGGTCGTGGCAGCAAGAGCACCCGATACAAACTGGCGGGTTCCACAACGGCTGGCGGTGGCGGGAGCGGCGGGAGCGGCGGCAACGGCACCCGCAGCAACCCGTTTGATTTGGGGACTTTGAATGGTGGCTCTGTTGCGCGATCGCGCGACACAGCAGGCACGTCGGATGCAGAAAATAAATTCTACAAATTCCGGCTGGGGCAGATCAGCGACCTTAGTATTGCGCTCAGCCAAGTGTCTGGCGGCGGCACGATGCGCCTCTACAACGACACTAATCGCAACGGGGTACTTGATTTCAGCGAATCAACCATTGACTCTGGTGACGGTTCTGTATCCTCAAATCGCCCTATTTCTGCGGTGTTCCCGTCCACAGAGACTTACTTCCTGCAAGTAGTGCGAGACTTTTCTGCCAGCACGATGCAGTACGACATTACGTTCAACACGACACAGGTTCCGGGCAACATTCCCACCGATCCAGGGAGCGAACCCACGACTGCATTCAACCTGGGCAGTTTGAGCAAGGGTGGACGCTTGGAAGCAAAAGACTACGTGGGCAGAGTGGACGAGAATGACCTCTATCGATTCACGCTCAACGAGACAGGGCGAGTCACGTTTGGCAAGGCGGATGTGGCGGGCGACATCAACACGAATGTCACCATCTATCAGGACAAAAACAACAACAACATCCTGGATTCTGGCGAGTCGATTGGTTCGCTCATTGGGGCAAACGGATCTGTCGATCTGCAAGCTGGAGTGTATTACGTGTTGGCTAATCAGTCCAACGTGAGTAACACTGCTTATTCGTTGAGTATTAGCTCATAGGTTTCACAGACTGTGACGCAGCGTTCTCTGCTACGGCACAAACCATATTCAGACCTGTAGTTTTTCTGTGGGAATACAGGTCTGAGTGTGGTTTAAGCTCGCTTAGTCCTCAACTTGAGGCCGATGTAATCTTTACTCTGTCAATTCGTTTGGCTGGACTATTTCATCGTTAGTCTAAACTCCGGTTAAAACAATCGTATAAAAAATCCACTTTTCAAACGAATTCTAAACAACAAGGTCTCGTATCAATTTACGCAACGAAAAAAGTAGCTGATTCGAAGTGATGAATACTGGCAGAAGCTCGTATTCTACTGGGGACACATGAGCGATCGCATTGGGATCGTGTGTTGTTTTGAAGACATATATTCTGAAGCGGAAAATTAACGCGGAAAGCCTTACAAAACAGTAGTTACAGAACATCAAGGTTTCAGCCGATTTTGAGATTAAAATTCTCCATTTTTAAGTTACGTGCTGGTTTCGAGGTGCTTGTTCATGTCTAAAATGCTAATCCTGAAGCCGTTAAGCTGTGTCTTGACGGTAGCCCTAGGCACAACTACGACGCCACCCGTGGATGCCCAGACCGGATCTTACCGTGTCGCTTGTCAAACGATGGTTTCTCTGAGCCAGGGAGCGAGTTTGACCTACCGACTGGCGGGCAGCCTGCCGGAGATCACTGCGGCGGAACGTCTTCAAAACCCTGTTGGAACAACCTTGACCCTAACGGTGCAGTGGCAAGATCGAAATGGCCGCGTTCAAACGTTGCTCAATGCTTCTGCTTTGGGGGATTATGAGCAGCTAGCTCCTGATGCTGATTATTCTCAACTGCCCTTTGAAGAAACGTTTCGCGGTCAGCCCAACAATGCCGATTTCCTGTATGGAACACCAGCTTCGGTGCATGGACTCTATGTCAGTCTGCGTCCCACCAGCGGAAAACCCCAGCAGATACAGACCGTCCACTACTTGAACTCTGGTGAGTATGTGCGCTCAACGGTGGGCGACTGCCAGACTGGGAATACTGATCCTGACACGACTGTTGACGAGCAGTTGAAACGATTGCAAGAACGACTCCAGGCTGAAGACTGGGTCGCTGCCGATAGAGAAACCCGGCGGTTGCTTGCCCCGGAGTCGGCCTCACTGCCGCCGTTTGAGCCAGTATTCGTGCCGCCGGAGATGATTCGTGCCATCGACCAGATGTGGCTAACGGCCAGCAACGGACGGTTTGGTCTCAGTGTTCAGTTGCGTCTTTGGCAGCAAGCATTGACCGAGCACCCTAACAATCGTGAAGCGGCTGTCAATGCCTTTCGCGATCGCGTAGGCTGGAAACTCACTGCTCCTCGCTCTGAGGTTGACTTCATCAGCAGTGACTGGTTGAATGAGTCGGAGCTGACCTACTCCTTGCAAGCTCCGCAGGGACATCTGCCCTGGGGTGGGGTATCAGATGAGGTGGTGCAATCGGTTGCTATTCCACCGCCAGGGGTACATTGTGGCAGTTGCACCGTCGATGCCATGCAGCTACGCAACGAACGCTTCTATAGTTACATTCCTCAACTGATGGAACGGGTGGAGTTGTCGTTAGACTCCCCGGTATCCCAGACTCGGAATCATTAGCATACCCATGCACACTAACCACCAGACGTCGATTGGTTGGGATGCGAAGGTTATAGCTGTTGTCAGTTTGCTTAGAACATTTGTGGTGGGGCGCTTGGCGCCCCACCACAAATGTCCCCGTCCTAACCACCTTGGCGGTTGCTATATCTGTGATGGGTGATGGATAACGTTGGGTTTCGCAAACTCATTGGATAGAAGATTGTGTTGAACTGCACTAAAACTATTTTGGAGAAGCATTCATGAAAGCGATGATTTGCACAGAGTACGGCTCACCTGCTGTTATGCAGTTAAAAGAGCTAGAAAAACCTACTCCTAGGGAAAACGAAGTGTCGATAAAAATATATGCGACCACAGCAACATCAGCGGATGTGCGCATACGCAATGCCGATTTTTCTATGGTTTCAAAAGACCTAAGAAAAACACCATACTAGGGTGCTAACGCTGAGTACATCTGTCTACCTGAAGCAGCCGCAGTTGAAACTCAACCTGTCAATATGACCTATGAGGAAGCCGCCGCCATTCCTTTTGGAGCAACAACCTCATTACTTTTCCTGAGAGACAAGGGAATTATTCAAAAGGGACAAAAAATCTTGATCTACCGTCGATGGTAGCCACTCTCTTGTTTCCATTGTTGCCGTCCTACGGCCTCAATCCTCTCTAGAACTCGGTTGCGAGGATGGACTTCCCCCGTTTCTGGATCGTCCTGCCACCGAGCTGCATCCTCACGAGGGAGAATTGTAGGTTTCGCTCCGCGTGAGGCGATCTCGTCATAACCCTTGCGTTTGTCATAGGTTCCATCACCTGAGACTTGCTCAATCTCATCGTCAATCTCCTTAAGGATGTCGGCAAATGCTTCCTCATCACTGACGTTGTTGGTACTGGCAACGGCCGCTGAAATCTCTCCAGTGGTTTCCTTGACTCCCACATGCAACTTCCGCCAAGTGCGTCGCTTATCGACCCCATGTTGCCGCACTTTCCATTCCCCTTCCCCATACACCTTGACTCCGGTGGAATCCACCACCACATGGATGCCACCTTGACTTGGGGCGATCGGCATCTCAACTGCCACCTTGCCGATGCGCTGCGATAACACACTATGGTCAGGCATCGGCAGGTCTATCCCCATCAAACCAAACAACGACTCTAGGAACCCTTCGGTTTGTCGTCCGGGCAAGTTGAACAGTGCTTGCACTGTTGCCATCAAGGCAATTGCCCCATCACTGTAGTGCCTAGATGCTCCCCGTCGTCCACTCTTTTGCGCGTTTATCCACCCGGCAATCACGGTCTCGTCAATCCAAAACGTCAAGCTGCCTCGTTGTTTCAGCGCCGCATCATACTCACTCCAGTTGCGGATTCGGTAGCAGGGTTTGGGTTTTGTTTTCATCGTCAGCAATGGACAGAGACTGCTAAATCATTAAAATTTCACTTATTTCATAATCTTTATGCAACAACGCCGTTTTGTGAGGCTGTATTTTGTCAATGTGGTGGATACCAATACAACTCAGATCATCCTGGCGATTGCAGTTTGAGTACAGACCCATCTGCCTTCGTCATCCTGACTCCGCAGCGCTAGGCTCCTGTTATACTGAACCTGACTTGATTGTGATCAACCCGCAAACTCACAACCGGGGACGTAATACTTGTGAAACAGAAGAATTTACCAACCGGAGACAATGAAAATCAAGTAGAAAGTGCTGTACAAAAGACAGCAGCTAACCCCTGGGTCGAACGGCTAGCTCGGTTAGGATTTGCAGCTAAAGGGATTGTTTATGCCTTAGTTGGCTTACTAGCAGCTCAGGCAGCATTTGGCATAGGGGGTAGAAAAACGGATACCCAAGGTGCCCTACAAACAATCGTGACTCAACCTTTTGGACAAATTTTGCTGAGCTTAGTGGCGATCGGGTTGTTCGGATATGCCCTGTGGCGCTTAGTTGAGGCAGTGGCTGACCCCGATCACAAG
This sequence comes from Drouetiella sp., assembly GCF_059504425.1. Lineage (NCBI taxonomy): Bacteria > Bacillati > Cyanobacteriota > Cyanophyceae > Oculatellales > Oculatellaceae > Drouetiella > Drouetiella sp. The sequence goes on along the minus strand of NZ_JCACIN010000078.1, from coordinate 22,257 downwards.
GGCACAGATGTGAAAGGCATTCTTCAGCGCTGTAGTTATGTGAGCAATGGTTTGGTTTATGCCAGTTTAGCGCTAACCGCAGTACGAATCGTTTTGGGTGCTGGGGGTAGCAGCAGCAATGCCTCACGAGACTGGACGGCCCGCCTGCTAGCTCAGCCCTTTGGACAATGGTTAGTAGGAACAATCGGTGCGCTAGTGATTGGGATTGGAATCTACCAGTTTTACGAAGCTTATAAAGCAAAGTTTCGACAGAAGTTGAAGCTGAATGAAATGAGTGAAGTTGAACAGGCTTGGGCTATTCGGATTGGCAGACTAGGTCTGGCGGCACGAGGAGTTGTCTTTGGAGTAATTGGCTTTTTCTTGATTCAGGCAGCACGGCAGTCTAATCCTAATCAAGTAAAAGGGTTGGGAGGTGCTTTGACATCGCTGGCGCAGCAACCCTATGGCTCGTGGGTTTTAGGCATTGTGGCGATTGGGCTGATTGCTTACGGTGTCTACTACATTGTACAGGCACGCTATCGGCAGATTGGAACTGCTAAGAGGACTTAAAACGGTAGTGTTGCAAAACAGGGCAATGGGTAAAGAGACGGGTCCGGGGCTATCGAGAAGAAGTAATTTCGCAACAGGGCGATGTTTGGAAGCTGGCATTGCGCCCACTCGGACATGAAGGTTTTACCTTTCAGCCAGGGCATTCAGTAGATAGCTCTAGTTTTTGAGCGATCGCTGCCTCTATTTGGCTGGCTTGGATAACTGGGAACTTATATTGCAATTCCTTTAAGCTTGAATACAAGTCTTCCCGATCGCCTCCTTAGAAGCTGGATTTGAGCAACTCACTGACCAGATGAATCTGTTTGTCTGCCCCATAGTCCATCAGCTCAACTTACAGCTTATATTTTCATCCTAATAGAGTGATTAATGAGGGTTAAATGTTCCTGTCCTAACCGCTAAGGCGGTTGCCATAAACCCAAGGCTAAATTTGTGCGGCGATTTAGCCCATTTCCTTTAAAACAGTTTTGGCTTCTTGAATTAGCTCGTCCTGCTCTTGTCTCAAAACTTCTAAGCGAGATAAGATTTCGGTCAGACGATGCACATTTTCAGGCGGTTTTCCGCTATCTTCTTTCCAGCGAAAAACCGCCGCGAAAAGCTGAAATAGAGTAGCAAATATCCAGCGCGTCAGCGAAAGGGGCGCTTGTAGAACAAAAATCCATAGCTTTTGGGTAAGCTGGGCGATCGCTCCAAACAATCCCGATAGCAGCAGCAAAGCGATCAAAACTAGCCCCACTAGCCAGAGCGGATGAGAGACTAGCCAGTATCCCATGGGGTGAGCGTCCAGCCAGTTTTGCAACGGTGAAGCTAGGCTAGTTAACACTCGATCAACAATTCGGTTACTGAGTATCTGCTCCATGGGATAGGGTTCTCACAAAATCGCGCCGGGGGTTTACTTCCATAAGGGTTTGCTCATACAAGGGGCTGCAATGCCTCTCCAATGCGTTGACGCTGCTCGTCGTCATAGCCCCAGCGATCGAGAAATGTCTGATATTCCCCGGCTCCTGTAACGACGCTGTGCAGCAGCTTCTGGGCTTTTAAGCTAACCTCAGACAGCTTTACTTGATGAATCAGCTGGGTGGTTCGCCGCTGAACTCGGTCTGATCCTTGTGCCATCTCCTCATTGTGGTTGCGTCGATGAGCGATCGCCATTGCGGTAGACATTGCCAGGTTCTTGACCAGCAGTTCTGCCACAGTTTCAGGAGCCGATTGAAGTGCCTGAACAACGGCAGTAGAAGGCTCATCAGCCAGCAATCGCTCGTCCGTTAAATAAGTGACAAAAAATCCGCGTGCCCCATTCTCGCTATGGACTAAATCTGCGATCGTAGACTGAATTTGTGCCGCCGATATCCCTGACTCCATTGCTGCCAGGAGCGACTGCGTGATGGCGATCGCCTGTTCAAACGTGACCGGATTGGGCACCACTAACGAAGAGTCGCTCATAAGAAGCTAATCAATAAGCCGAGAGATGGAGAGTTTCTAGGTATCCTACAAGCGTAGCGCACCCTGTCGGTTACTAAAATTTTCGTACTTTTTCTCTAAAACTAAAATACGCCTGTACCATGGAGAGTATGGCAATTATTTCTTCTAAACAGCCTGACGACGATCGGCAGGATAGCAAGGTGAAGGGCGATCGCAAAAAGCGGCTGCCCTCTGAAGAGAATTCTATGCCCAAAAATTCTGTTTTGAATTCCGCTCCCCTCAGCCCTGGGATGCCTGAAGAGGGCGATCTGCTGCAACCTGCGGCACGTCTAGATGAGGTGGGCAAGCCAGAGGAGAGTTTGCGTCCCAAGCGCCTAGCTGAGTACATTGGGCAAAAAGATCTAAAAGAAGTGCTGGACATTGCCATCAAAGCTGCTCAAAAACGCAGCGAAACCCTGGATCACCTGCTGCTCTATGGGCCACCAGGACTGGGTAAAACGACAATGGCGCTGATTTTGGCAGAAGAGATGCAGGTCAATTGCAGAGTCACAACGGCTCCGGCTCTGGAGCGTCCGCGAGATATTGCGGGTCTGCTAGTGGGAATGCAGACGGGAGACATTCTGTTTATTGACGAGATTCACCGCTTACCCATGGTGACAGAAGAAATTCTGTATGCGGCAATGGAAGATTTTCGGCTAGATATCACCATTGGTAAAGGGCAGAGTGCCAAGACTCGCAGCCTCGACCTACAGCGTTTTACGCTAGTGGGTGCAACGACTAAGGTGGGAGCTTTGACCTCTCCTCTGCGCGATCGCTTCGGTCTCGTTCAACGTCTGCGGTTCTACGATCTAGACGAACTCACGCCGATCGTTTTGCGCACTGCCGAAATTCTCTCGACAGCAATTACTCCCGAAGGGGCTGCCGAAATTGCGCGGCGCGCCAGAGGAACGCCCCGAATTGCCAACCGCCTCCTGCGGCGCGTTCGAGACTATGTAGAAGTGAAATTAGACGGAGCCACAATTACCGGAACACTCGCCGCAGAGGCTCTAGAGCGCTTCAACGTTGATCCTTGCGGTCTGGATTGGACTGATCGGCGGATGCTCACCGTGATGATTGAAAGCTTTGGCGGTCGCCCTGTAGGTCTAGACACGCTTGCCGCTATCACAGGCGAAGATGCCCAGACGATCGAGGAAGTCTACGAACCCTATCTCATGCAAATTGGCTATCTGCAACGCACTCCGAGAGGGCGGATTGCCACCCCTGCCGCCTGGAAGCATCTGGGATACCAACCGCCGGACAATCAATTGGTATTGTTAGGAGGATGAACAGATTCGCTCAATATGGCTTCTAGAGGATTGCGAATTTTACTGGTCGAGGATGATGAGCTGTTTCGGTTGGGGCTACAGGTTCGGCTTCAAAGAGAGCCTGGGCTAGAAATTATTGCGGAAGCAGAAGATGGCGAAACGGCGATCGATCTGGCGAAACAGCAGGAGTTTGACGTCGTGTTAATGGACGTAGGGCTACCTGGAATTGGCGGCATTGAAGCCTGTCGGCACCTCAAGCAACAGCATCCACAGCTACCCATTCTGATCCTGACCTCTCATTCTCAACCTTCGCTGATTGCCCGTCTTATTGAGGCAGGGGCACAAGGGTACTGCTTGAAAGGAATGGCAGCTGAAAAACTGGTGCTGGCGCTGCGATCGGTTGCAGCTGGGGCTTCATGGTGGGATCAAATTGCCACTCAGGAAATTCGGGCAACGTTTGAGAATCATGCAGTTCAGCCTCTCTCGGTTCAGCCCACCTCTGCTCAACCTATGTGCGTTGAGTTAGCCCATCCTTTGACCCAGCGAGAGCTAGAAATTTTGGCGCTGTTGGCAACCGGAAAAACCAATCAAGAAATAGCTGCCATTCTCTACATTGCAGCGGGTACGGTGCGGGTGCATGTTCACGCCATTTTGCACAAGCTAGAGGTGCGCGATCGGACTCAGGCAGTTGTCGTCGCTCTACAGCAGCAGCTGATTCCAAAAGCTTGATCGCTCGGCAGTAAGGGGTTCACCTTTCCTCCAGAGATTATTCCTTATTAACCGTTACTCCCAGCCATTTCGTGGGAATTCTATGGGCAGGTGCGTCTGGTCTGAAATTTTGAACGCCATTTCTCGTGGATTGCGGGATGCCGAAATGAATCAGGTTGCCTGTGTAGCTCCCCAGCAGGCAGCTAAGCCGCTTCCAATTTAAGAATTTTTGGAATTTCAGTTCTGGAACGTTTTAGGATCTGCGTTCTGAAATCTGAATTGTTTAGTTCGCTAATTGTTTAGTTCGCTTTTGAGCCAGAAAGTTGAGCCAGGAAGTTGAGCCAGGAAGTTGAGCTAGGAGAGGGATGCAATGCCTAAGATATTGCTTGTTGAAGATAATGAAATGAATCGGGATATGCTGTCTCGCCGTCTAGAGCGCAAGGGGTTTCAGGTGGTGATGGCGATCGACGGACAGCAAGGCATTGACATGGCTCAGTCTGATGCGCCTGACCTGATCTTGATGGATATGAGCCTACCTGTGCTGGACGGCTGGTCAGCAACCCGTCGCCTTAAAGAAATGCCCACCACACAAACCATTCCGATCATTGCGCTGACAGCTCACGCCATGTCGGGTGATCGCCAGAAGTGTGTCGAGGCAGGTTGTGACGACTACGATACCAAGCCTGTAGAATTTCCTCGATTATTGGGCAAAATTCAAATGTTACTCTGTAATGCAGCCACCGCTTAATGCAGCCACTGCCTAATGCAGCCACCCCTTAATGCAGCCGTAGATCGATCGCCAGTGCGCCTGCTGTCCACTTCAACAAGAGATGCCAATATGGCTAACCAGAGTCTTGTCCTGGTAGTAGACGACAACGAAATGAATCGGGATCTGCTCTCGCGCCGTCTAGTGAAGCAGGGACACGCCATTGTTGTTGCCGAAGATGGATTAGAGGCGCTGAAAACCCTTCGCCAACAGCCTTTTGATCTGGTGCTATTGGATGTGATGATGCCAGAAATGAATGGCTATCAGGTTTTGGAACATATCAAATCTGATGCGGCTCTGCGGCATATTCCTGTGATCATGATCTCAGCTTTAGATGATATTGAGAGCGTGGTACGGTGCATTGAGCTGGGCGCAGAAGATTATTTGTTTAAGCCCTTTAATCCAACGCTGCTAAAAGCCCGAATTGGCGCGAGTCTGGAAAAAAAGCGACTTCGCGATCAAGAGCAGGCGTTTTTAAGGCAAATTCAAGCAGAGCAGGAAAAATCTGAGCGGCTGCTGCTGAACATTTTGCCGAAACTGATTGCCGATCGCCTCAAAAAGGGAGAAAAAACGATCGCTGACAGCTTTGCCGAAGTCACAGTTTTGTTTGCCGATATCGTTAGCTTTACCCAGCTCTCAGAGGCGCTCTCTTCCACAGAGCTAGTCGAGCTGCTAAACCAAATTTTTTCAGCCTTCGATCGCCTGGTAGAACAGTATGGTTTAGAAAAGATTAAAACTATTGGTGATGCCTATCTGGTAGTAGGGGGGCTACCCACAGCGCGATCGGATCATGCGGAAGCCGTTGCGGAACTAGCGCTGGATATGCAAAAAGAAATTGCTCGGTTTACTGTACCTAATCTACCAGGGCAAGCCGAGCAACCTCTCATGATGCGGATGGGAATGAGTACAGGTTCGGTGCGGGCAGGGGTGATTGGCACCACAAAATTTACCTACGACCTCTGGGGCGACACGGTGAATACTGCAAGCCGGATGGAGTCTCATGGTCTGCCAGGACGCATTCAGGTGACTGCTCAAACCTACGAGCTGCTGAAACACAAGTATAGGTTTGACCTGCGGGGGGCAATCGAGGTGAAGGGTAAAGGCGAAATGACCACCTACTTTCTAACCGATAGAATACTTTGAGTTTATGGCAATCGCCAAGGCGGTTAGGACGGGGATATTTGTGGTGGGGCGCTTTGCGCCCCACCACAAATATCCTAAGCAAACGGGCGACAGCTATACTTTGAGTTTATTTCTGAACCGTATTTCTGAATCGTATTTCTGAATCGTTGTCTAGCCCAAACTTGGGATAGCTCAAGGCAGGCAGACAGATAATGAGCCCCCATTTCTGTCTGCCACTTCCTCAAGCAGGCGTCTGAACTCGCCTCACCTCAAGATTAATGTTGAAGCGAGGGAAATTACGCAAAGTAGCTATGAAGAAACGACCAGAAACAGTGAAATTACAGGCGTACATTTGCTCACCTAGAACGTCAAGCCTAGTCAAGCCTAAGCCAATCCATCCCGGAGCTGAGTCTGAGCGGCTGTTAGAGCATCGGGCAGCTTGCTGGCATCTTTTCCCCCTGCCTGCGCCAGATGAGGTCGTCCGCCGCCGCCACCCCCGCAGATCTTGGCGATCGCCCCCACAAATTTCCCAGCTTGCAAACCTTTCTGATTCACGCCAGGGCTAAAAGCTGCCACCAGATTGACCTTATCCGACTCGGCAGAGCCTAGAACGATCGCCCCTTCTCCCAGCTTTTGCAGCAGCCGTTCTGCCACAGTCTTCAAAGACTCTGCATCTACCTCCACCAGAGAAGCCACCAAAATTTTGAAGGAGCCGATCGCTTCTGCTTGACTGAGCAACTGATCGGATTTAGCCAGAGCCAATTCGCCCTTCACCACCTCTAGCTGTTTCTGGGTTTGCTTTAGCTCTGTTTGCAGTGCCGTGACGCGATCGGTTAGCTCTTCGGGCTTAGCTTTGAAGCGATCGCTCAATTCGCGCACGATCTTGTCCCGCAGGCTCAAGTATTCCAACGCCGCCAGACCTGCGACTGCCTCTATTCGGCGAATTCCGGCAGCAACACCCGATTCTGAAATCAGTTTAAATAGACCGATTTCTGCCGTGTTGGCAACATGGGTGCCGCCGCACAGCTCCATTGATACGCCGGGAAAGTCGATAACTCGCACCTCGTCGCCGTACTTTTCGCCAAACATCGCGATCGCCCCTTTGGCTTTGGCGGCAGCAATTGCCATAATTTCTACCTCTGCCTGATGCCCTTCCGCAATCCAGGTGTTGATTTGCTCCTCAATTTTTTGCAGCTCTTCAGCAGTCACGGCACGCGACAGATTAAAGTCAAAGCGGAGTCGATCAAAGGACACCATCGATCCGGCTTGTGCGATATTTTCATCGACAATTTGCCGTAATGCTGCCTGAAGCAAATGGGTTGCCGTGTGGTTTGCCTGGGCACGACGACGACACGCCAAATCAATTTGCGCCGTGACGCGATCGCCCACTTTCAACGTTCCCCGCTCAATTTGCCCATAGTGGACAAACAGACTACCGTTTTTCTGAACATCCTCAACCCGTACCAGAGTGTCACTGCCGGAGAGGTAGCCGCGATCGCCAATTTGTCCGCCCGACTCGGCATAGAAAGGCGTTTGGTTAAGGATGATTTGCACCTTACCCGCCGAGGCGGTAGCAACAGACTGTCCCTCCACCAGCAGCACCTGCACCTCGGCGCTAGTAGAAACTTGCGAGTAGCCCAAAAATTCAGTTTGGTCTAAAGTCTCAGCCAGGGTGTCTAGGGTACCTTGCACCGTCAGGTCAATGGTTTCGTGGGCAGCTTGCGATCGCTGACGCTGTTGCTCCATTTCGGCGGCAAAGCCTTCTGCATCCACCGTCAAGCCTTTTTCTTCGGCAACTTCCTGGGTCAGCTCTAGAGGAAAGCCAAAGGTGTCATACAAAACAAAGGCATCGTGACCGGAGATTTCGCCCCCTGCACCCACTTTTTCCACGACTTCCGCCAGCAGCTTCTCGCCGCGATCGAGGGTTTCACGGAAGCGGGATTCTTCAAGCTGTAGCTCGGCTTTGATCTGCTTTTCGCGCTGACGCACGGCAGGATAAGCCGTTTCTGAAAGGGCGATCGCCGTCTCAGCAACTTCAATGACAAATTCTTTCTCAATGCCGATGAGCCGCCCATGCCGCACGACCCGCCGAATGAGCCGCCGTAGGATATAGCCGCGTCCCAGATTGGAGGCACTGATGCCGTCAGAAATCATATGCACCACCGATCGGACGTGATCGCCAATCACCTTCAAAGAAACCTTCGTGTTCTCGTCGGCTTGCGCATAGTCGATTCCAGCAATCTCGGCAGCCGTTTTGATGATCGGCAAAATCAAGTCAGTCTCGTAGTTGTTGGGCACCTGCTGGAGAATTTGCGCCATCCGCTCTAGCCCCAAACCCGTATCAATGTTCTGCGCCTGAAGGGGAGTAAGGTTGCCTTCTGCATCCCGGTTGTACTGCATGAAGACTAGATTGTAGAACTCGATGAAGCGCGAGTCGTCCTCTAAATCAATGTGCGCGTCGCCTAGCTCTGGGTGAAAGTCATAGTAAATTTCAGAGCAGGGACCGCAAGGTCCGGTCGCGCCCGACACCCAGAAATTATCTGCCTCGCCCATGCGCTGAATCCGATGTGCTGGAATGCCGACCTGATCGCGCCAGATGGCAAAGGCTTCATCATCTTCCCGAAACACGCTGACCACCAAATTTTCAGGCGGCAGCCCAAACACTTGAGTCGAAAGCTCCCATGCCCAAGCGATCGCCTGTTCTTTGAAATAATCTCCAAAGCTGAAGTTGCCCAACATCTCAAAAAACGTGTGGTGGCGCGCCGTTCGCCCCACGTTTTCAATGTCATTGGTGCGGATACATTTTTGAGAGGTGGTGGCACGCAGGAACTCAGACTGGCGCTGCCCTAGAAAGATGGGCTTAAAGGGCAACATCCCAGCGATCGTCAGCAGCACGGTCGGATCTTCTGGCACCAGCGAAGCGCTGGGCAATACCTGATGCCCTCTTTCGGCATAGAAGTCTAGGAAAGTCTGTCGAATTTGGGTGCCGCTGAGAAAAGAGACCATGGGATGCGATTCCGTAGCAGTACTGAAGAATATGAACAGCTATAGTTCTCTATTCTCGATCATGTTGTCAGATTCGACAAAGTTTGACTTTCTTAACCTTCTGATGCAATTTTTATACAAAACTTATCTCAGTAACATTTGTATCCAACAGAGCTAAAATCCCTGTAATTACGCTGGAATAGGGGGTCAGATGAAATCTAGAAAGTTTTCGGAATCCGTACAGCTAATCTTGTAAGTAACTTAAAGTACGAATAAGCTTGAAAACACGGAGGTATTCTAACCTATCTATCAAAAAACTCAGATCCACCGGATCTATAAAGTTGAGCGACAGAACCATCACAGAAATCTAGGATGCTCTAAGGCTGAGCTGCCACCAGCTTGAGTAAGGCTTGAGTGAAAATGTGTTACGCGGCACATAACTATTGCGCGGCGTGTAAGAGATTGCACAGGCACAAAAAATTGCGCAAGGCGTAAGAGATTTACAAGAAATGGCACCTTGGACAAAACGCAAGCTGTTTCCATCAGGTCAGAGGTCAGAGTGTGATTAAGCATTGATTTTGAGGTGGTATTGTTTGTGTGTCTCCTCAAGACATCAGGGTAGGTGAGTTCATGAATTCCAAGATAGGCTTCCCCAACGTTAATGGATGCATCAATTTTGCTGGTAGGAAGCAATGACTTCCAAGCCAGTCTTCTAAACTTAGTTCCTAATCGCACAACGCTTGCAGTGGAGAGGGCGATCGATCCTTCTGGCGCAATGCAAATCATCCAGGCGCAGCAGCCTGACCTGCTGGTGATTCAAGCCAGCCGAGCAGAAGGTCTTGACTTGTGCCGTCAGGTGAAAACTCAGAACCGCATTGCCTGGATTTACTGCATTTTGATTGACGACCAGTCTGTGGATGAGCTGCCGGATCGCGATCGCGAGATCAAAGCTCGCATTGAGGCTTTAGAAGTAGGAGCCGATGCCTATCTCTGGCTGCCCTTAGCCTATAAACCTGAAATCGCCCACCACTTCGCTATTCAGAGTCGCTGGTTTCAGGCACAGATACAGGCAGGACTGCGCCAAGTGCAGAATCATCGTGATTTAATGCGCACCAATGACGTGCTTTCCGCGATCGCCCTTTCTGACCCGCTCACCGAACTCAACAACCGCCGCGCCTTTGAGTGGGAGTTGCCCCGGCAAATCCACAATGCCCGCACCCGCAATGAACCCGTCAGCGTCATTATGCTGGACGTAGACTTTTTTAAGAGCATTAACGATACGTACGGACACTTGGTAGGCGATCGCGCCCTCCAGCTTTTCTCAGCGCGCCTCCGCCACAATTTGCGTTTTTATGACACGCCGTTTCGCTATGGCGGTGAAGAATTTGTGGTGATTCTGAGCGATACGGGAGGTCGGGAAACCCTGATGATTGCCAAACGGCTGTGTCAGCTCATCAGCGAACAGCCGTTTGCCATCAACGATGAGCTAGATTTGAACGTCACCGTCAGCGCCGGGATCGCAACGCTGAAACCGGGCGATGATGCTAAAGGAACCAGTCTTCTACAGCGGGCTGACGATCGCCTGTTACAGGCAAAGGCGCAAGGACGCAATCGAGTTGTGGGGCAATCAACCGTTGAATCAGAAGCAGAAGATTGAGAATTGCGCTTTACTTCTCGCTTGACTTCCACAGCGCTACGCGCTTAGACCTCCTCAATGATGTAGTGCCATACACTAAATCTCTTTGCACTAAATTTTCTTACACTAAAGGCAAGTGCCATTATTGATGCGATAACTCGATCGCCACCCATTCATGACTTCCTACTTTCGCCCCAACGTTGACACCATGGCTGGCTATGTTCCGGGTGAACAGCCGAAGCCAGGAACCAATATTATCAAGCTCAACACCAATGAAAACCCTTATCCTCCCTCTCCAGAGGCGATCGCGGTGTTACAAAATCTGGAGGGTGAACTGCTGCGGCGCTATCCTGACCCCTACGCCAATGAGTTTCGACAGGCGATCAGCGAAGTGCTGGATGTGCCAACCGACTGGATTGTGGTAGGCAACGGCAGTGATGACGTGCTGAATGTGATTATCCGCGCCTGTGCCGAGGCAGGTCGAAAAGTGGTTTACCCTATGCCCACTTACGTCCTGTACCGAACGCTGACGGAAATTCAGCCCGCACAAACGATCGAAATTCCCTATGGGGCAGACTATGAGCTGCCGATCGTCGAACTCGCTGCCGCAAACGGAGCCGTAACCTTTATTGCCTCTCCCAACAGCCCCTCTGGTCACGTGGTGCCGATCGACGATCTGCGGCAGTTGGCAGCAAAGCTGACTGGCGTTTTGGTTGTGGATGAAGCCTATGTGGATTTTGCCAACGAGACAGCTCTGCCGCTGGTGAAAGAATTTGAGAATGTGATGATTAGCCGCACCTTATCTAAGGGCTATTCTCTGGCGGGGCTGCGCCTGGGCTTTGGTATTGCCAATCCGAAGCTGCTGAGCGGACTGTTTAAAGTGAAAGATAGCTACAACGTGGACGCGATCGCCTGTGCCGTTGGCGCTGCCGCCATGCGGGATCAGGCTTACAAAAATGCCTGTGCCGAAAAGGTGAAAGCTTCCCGATCGAAACTGGCGATCGACCTGAAGCAGTTGGGCTTTGAGCTGCGAGACTCTCAAACCAACTTTTTGCTGGTACAGCCCCCTACGCACAAAAATAGTGCCGAGCAAATTTATCTGGCGCTGAAGCAGAGAGGCATTTTAGTTCGCTACTTCAAGCAGGCGGGTCTGGAGGACAAGCTGCGGATTACGGTGGGCACAGAGGCACAAAATCAAATGCTGCTAGAGGCGCTGCTGCATCTGGTGTAAGTTAGCTTTCACAGTCCGTATCAATCTACCTACCCTCCATGAATTATTTCTATAGTCCGCCTTGGACTCTGCAAAATGGGCTGGTCATGACCCTCCATACCGCTCTGAAGATGAGCCAAAACTGGGAGAAGCATATTGCTGTGCCAGAGCCAATCTACCAGCCGCAGATTTTTGTGGGTGCAGGGGAGGTGCCGATTTTTGGCAAAGTGGCGATCCCTGAAAACCCCAAAGGCACGATCGTCGCGACTTACGGCATTACGGGCGATTTGGACAATCAGTGGTTTCTCAAGATTTTGGGACGCAAGGCGTTTGCTCAAGGCTATGCGATCGTGCTATTCGACTGGCGGGCGCATGGCAAAACGGCGGAGCTATCGCCCACCCTCACGTCAGACGGGCTGTATGAGGGAGAAGACTTTGTCCGTATTGCTGCAAAAGCCAAGGCGATGGGCTGTCCGGCTCCGTTTTGGTTTACGGGCTACTCTCTGGGAGGACAGTTGGCTCTGTGGGCAATCAAGGCAGCACAGACGGTCGGGACATGGGGCGCAGATTTGGGCTTGGCGGAGTCAGAAATTGGTGGCGGAGCAGCTATCTGTCCTAGCCTAGAATCTCAGCGTTCTTTGAGCTACTTGGATAAAAGCGCGATTGGCAGGTCTTTAGATCAGGCAATCACAAAACAGCTCCGCATCTTGGCGGCTCGGATTAGCGACTGTCATCCGGGGGCGATCGATCCTGAAGCCCTAGCCCGCGTCCGCAATATTTGGACATTTGACGAAGAGCTGGTGATCAGGAAGCTAGGATTTTCTACTGTCGAGGACTATTACAGAGCCAGCAGTCCGCTGTATCACCTGGATGTTTTCAGTAAGCCCACGCTGATTATTTATGCAGCAGACGATCCGATGTTTGATCCGGCGATCGTCCCTGATCTGGAAACTGCCTGCGCCCAAAATCCGGCGATCGACTTAGCTCTGACCGAACAAGGGGGTCATGTCGGCTACCTCAGCAGCAAAGCCTGTCAGCGTCAAGCCAAAGACCCCGATCTCTGGTGGGCGTGGAATCGCGTTTTAGAATGGTTTGAGCAGCGAAGTTCGCTATCCCAAAACCGTTAAGCCAGTGCATTTCTGGAGAAATGAGGCTCCCTTTTGCTCGGCAACCGGATCGCCTACATGGGGCGGCGTGGGGCGAATGATCCCCGTAAACAAATCCTCCAATCCGTAGGGCGTAAAAAACTGCCACACGCCAGCCTCCAGCCGCACCCCCACGGCTGTAGCAGTATGCAACCAATCGCTGATACCCTCCTCAGTGCTGCTGTAAGCTTGCCGTCCCGATCGCCACCGCGCAAAGCTCGCCTGATTTTTTACGTCAAAGAGGTGATGAGGATACTGTTCGGTCAAGATCGCTTTTGCCTCTAACTCCTGTTGGCGATCGCCCTCTCCATCAAAAAAGGCAATATCAAAATCCTTAATCGTCAAATTGCAGGTTTCGCCGAAAAGCGATCGCCATACGGTATTGCGCACTGCCCCCCCAGCCAGCCACCAGTTGGGCAAATGAAGCTGGGCGATCGCGGGCAGGACTTCGCCGACGGGAGAATTTTCCAGGATGAGTTGAAGATTGGCTGAGTGGGGGTTGGAGGTTGGAGTCATGTCGGGAGGGAAGAAGGCGGGGAGAGAGCTTAGACTTTATTTTGCGATCGAACAGCTCTAATCCGATCGAGCAGATGAAATCGCGATCCCCAATTCTGATAGACTTTGATACGAAGCGTAGTCCGCAAAACGACGCAAAATCAGCAGTTGGAGGGTAATCCGGTGGAAAGCACGCTCGGTTTAGAAATCATTGAAGTGGTTGAGCAAGCGGCGATCGCTTCAGCTCATTTGACGGGCAAAGGCGACAAGAATGAGGCGGATCGCGTGGCAGTAGAAGCCATGCGGGAGCGGATGAACAAAATTCACATGCGCGGTCGCATTGTGATTGGAGAAGGCGAACGGGACGATGCACCCATGCTGTACATCGGCGAAGAGGTGGGCATTGGTGCTGGTAAGGATGCCAAGACTCTCAGCAACCCCAATGAGTTAATCGAGATTGACATTGCCGTTGACCCTTGCGAAGGCACCAACCTCTGCGCCTACGGTCAACCTGGTTCCATGGCTGTGCTTGCCATTTCCGAGAAAGGCGGACTGTTCGCTGCACCCGATTTTTACATGAACAAGCTGGCGGCACCTGCTGCAGCAAAAGGCAAGGTAGACATTCGCAAGTCGGCAACTGAGAACCTGAAGATTTTGGCTGAATGTCTTGAGCGCCCCATTGATGAGCTAATGGTGGTGGTGATGAAACGCGATCGCCACAATGACTTGATCAAAGAAATCCGGGAAGCAGGAGCCAGAGTGCGCCTAATTTCGGATGGTGACGTATCGGCAGCAATCTCCTGCGCGTTTGAAGGCACAGGCATCCATGCGCTTATGGGCATTGGCGCTGCGCCAGAGGGCGTAATCTCGGCAGCGGCCATGCGCTGTATGGACGCACACTTCCAAGGGCAGCTGATCTACGATCCGGCGATCGTTAAAACCGGGCTGATTGGCGAGAGCAGAGAAGCGAACATCGAGCGTCTGACCTCAATGGGGATCACCGACCCCGATCGCGTCTATGAAGCCGAAGAGCTAGCTTCAGGCAAGAACGTCCTATTTGCGGGCTGCGGCATTACGTCTGGGACGCTAATGAAGGGCGTGAAGTTCTTTAAGGGTGGCGCCCGGACTCAGAGCCTGGTTATTTCCAACCAGTCGAAGACCGCTCGGTTTGTAGACAGCATTCATATGAGCGAAAGTCCTAAGCTGGTGCAGTTGAACTACTAAACATCCACAGGCTTGATCAAGTTTAATTAGGTTCCTTACACTCGATCCCCCCAACCCCCTTAAAAAGGGGGCTTCGGAACTCAAAGTCCCCCTTAAAAAGGGACTTTGGGGGATCAGACACAAGTATTCCTAGCGTGAGCATTGGTTTGCGATTTACTGAGGCTCAATAAGTAACTGAGAGGTTTTGTGTGCAATTCCTCTCAGTTTTTGTGTGTCAAGTTTTGTGTGTCAAAGCGCCGGATTCATAAAAATTTACGCGATCGCCCCTACTCCAGCCTTAAGCCATTCCTCTACAAACTGCCTTGAATTGGTAGACTTTCTCTATACCGATTCTACGCAGACTCTATGCCGAGGAGTAAGGTTCGGTCTATTAATGCCAGGTTTATTAATGTCGAGTTTATTAACGCAAATTGTGCAAATCATTCCATAAAGACTGATTGAGGCTGCCGTGAGGGGAACCCTCTAAAGCAGTCATGCACAAAGAGAAAATCGTTTGGGAGGACGAATGAATATAGTTGTTGTGGGTCTGAGTCACAAAACAGCCCCGGTGGATGTGCGCGAAAAACTTAGCATTCCCACCCCGCAAATGGAGGCAGCGATCGCCCATCTTTGCAGCTATCCCCATGTTGAAGAAGCCGCCATTCTCAGCACCTGCAACCGTTTGGAGGTGTATGTGGTCACGAGTGAAACGGAGCCAGGAGTGCGAGAAGTAACGCAGTTTTTGGCGGAATATGGCAAGTTGCCCGTCCATCAGCTTCGCCCCTACCTGTTTACGCTGCTGCACCAGGATGCCGTCATGCACATGATGCGGGTAGCGGCAGGGCTAGATAGCTTGGTGTTGGGCGAAGGGCAAATCTTGGCGCAGGTCAAACACACCCATAAGGTAGGGCAGCAATACAACGGCGTAGGACGCATCCTCAACCAGTTGTTTAAGCAGGCTCTAACCGCCGGAAAGCGGGTTCGGACTGAAACCAGTATTGGCACCGGAGCTGTTTCCATTAGCTCAGCTGCCGTTGAGCTTGCTGCACTTAAAGTCCAAAACCTCTCCGCCTGTCGGGTTGCCGTGCTGGGTGCAGGCAAAATGTCGCGTCTTGTGGTGCAGCATTTGCTGTCTAAAGGAGCTACGCAGATTTGCGTGGTTAACCGATCGCTTGAAGGAGCACAGGAACTCGCCCGACAGTTCAAAGACGTGGAATTGAAGCTGCATACCCTGTCTGACATGATGCAGGTGATCGCCGCCTCAGATATGGTGTTTACCGCCACAGCAGCAACAGAGCCTTTACTCGATCGCGCCAAGCTTGAAGGAACGATCGAAGCCCACTGCTCTCTGATGCTGTTTGATATTGCCGTGCCGCGTAATGTCCATGCCGATGTCAACGATCTGCACAACGTCTACGCCTTTAATGTGGATGACCTGAAAGCCGTCGTTGCCCAAAATCAGGAAAGCCGCCGCCAGATGGCAATGGAAGCCGAAGGCATCTTGGATGAAGAAGTTGAGGCATTTGATGTCTGGTGGCGATCGCTCGAAACCGTTTCCACGATCAGCAGCCTCCGCAACAAGATTGAAACCATCCGCACTCAGGAGCTAGAGAAAGCGCTGTCTCGGCTCGGCTCAGAGTTTGGCGAAAAGCATCAAGAAATCATTGAGGCTCTGACGCGCGGCATTGTCAACAAGATTCTGCATGATCCCATGGTGCAGCTGCGCGCTCAACAGGACATCGAAGCCCGTCGCCACGCCATGCAAACTTTGCAAACGCTGTTTAACCTAGAAACCGCCTCTAATATCCCTTAAAGTCTACGTTTTGAATAATCTTGGCTCGTAATGACCGTTGCAACGGTCATTATTCCCGTTTAAGCATTCGTTGCGATCGCTAGAGCATTTCTAGCGATCGTTTCACATTGCCTTGAATCTGGCTCACGTTTCTTCGTAGAGAATGCGATCGCGTATCAGCCAATATTTCACGTATTATCAGATTGCCCTTTCCCCAATTTTAGCTAGATATGACGACTGCTAAAGGCTTATAGCTACTAACTGGGATTCCTCATAGATTTTAGAGATGAAGATGCGCTCAATGCTTTTAGACTTAACTAAGCTACGAGAACGAGGATTACTCTATTTTCTTATTTGTGTAGTGGCGATCGGCGTATTTCTGAGATGCATTAACCTTGATCAAAAGCCATACTGGCTTGATGAGAGCTATACCCTACTGCGAGTATCTGGCTATTCGGCACAGGATGTAGAAAAAGATCTTTTGAATGGACAGATTATCAAGGCTGGCGATTTTCTAAAATATCAGACTCCCTCTTTAGAGAAAGGGGCAATTGGAACCATTGCAGGATTAGCCAAAGAAGAGCCTCAGTTACCGCCGCTCTATTTTCTGGTGGCAAGAGTCTGGGCGCAGTGCTTTGGTAGCTCTAAATTTGCAATGCGCAGCCTATCTGTGATAGGTAGTTTGCTATCTTTTCCGGTCATTTATTTGCTTTGTTTAGAACTCTTTGCATCCTCAACGATAGGCTGGATGGCAATGGCACTCTTTGCCGTATCTCCGATTAACCTTCGCTATGCTCAAGAGATTCGCCCCTATAGTTTTTGGCTCACCCTTAGCCTCATCTCTTTTGTGTTATTGCTTCAAGCTATACGGCAACCCGCAAAGCTGAAATGGGGACTCTATACACTTTCTATAATCATGGCATTTTACTGCCATTTACTTACAGGTTTAGTGATGATTACACAAGGACTTTATGTTTTGTGTATGGAACGCTTCCGGTTGACTAAGACAGTCATGGCTTATGGTGCTGCATTAGGAATCACTATTGTCTGTCTTCTGCCCTGGCTGTCGATCGTATGGCTGAATGGAGATATAGCTGCGCAAACGCTGGCATGGACAAGGTTGCCCATGCTGCCCATCAACTTAATGCAAGGTGCAGGAACAGCTATCTCTCATATCTTTTTTGCGTGGCATCTGAAATATCACTATTCCTTTATTTACTTGGCAGCTCCAACTCTGATCTTTATCCTGTACGCACTTTATTATTTATATTCCAAAGCTCCCGTTAGAGTCTGGTTGCTTATTCTCCTAACAGTCGGGTTGACCACATTGCCTTTTTTATTTGCAGATTTAACTCTAGGAGGTAGGCGTAGCTTAAACGAAAGATATTTTCTAGTTTGTCATACAATGATCTTCCTTGCAGTTGCCTACTTGTTAACATCAAAACTGGCCCACCAATTACCTGCTTCTAGACCTCATCTCTGGCAATGGATTACTATTCTTCTGCTTTCAGGTAGTCTCTTATCCTGTAGCATTGGCTCATTGGGTCGAACTTGGTGGGGCTGGTCAGAATTTGACGTAGAAATTCCCTCAATTATTTATAAAGCTCCTCATCCACTCATAATTTCCGATAAATCTTTAGCCGCTATTCTGCCATTTGCTAAAGAACTACAGCCGCAGATTAATATGCAGCTCCTTAGTCACGTTGCACCTGATCGTTTAGATTTGCCAGATGGATTCAGCCACATTTTTCTCTACAATCCCAGCGAACATTTATTGTCTCTAGCTAAGCAGCAGAACATTGAGCCGCAGCTAGTTTATTCTTTTCAAGATCCGGCAACAACGAATCAATTTTCTCTTTATCAAATTAGTTCAAGAATTTAAGTACGCTTGAAACGCAGCACTGCCAGCGACAGCGCCCCGGCAACCAGCCCCCAAAACGCCGACCCAATTCCTACCAGCGTCACGCCCGATGCCGTCACCAAAAACGTGATCAGAGCAGGTTCTCGCTCTTTCTCAGAAGCTAGGGCAGCCGCTAGCCCATTGCCGATCGTTCCTAGAAGCGCGAGTCCGGCGATCGCCAGCACCAGTTCTTTGGGAAATGCCGCGAATACCGCCCCGACCGTGCCGCCAAATAGCCCCACCAGAAGGTAAAATCCGCCAGCCGCTACAGCAGCCACATAGCGCTTTGCCGGGTTTTCGTGGGCTTCCTCACCCATGCAAATGGCGGCAGTAATGGCAGCAAGATTGAGGGCAAAGCCACCAAAGGGAGCCAAAATCAGCGTCGCTACTCCCGTCCAGCCAATCACCGGAGAAATGGGCACTGTGTAACCTGAAGCCCGAATCACGGCAACTCCAGGCACATTTTGGGAAGCCATCGTCACTGCAAATAGCGGCAGGGCAACCCCTACTAGCGCCCCTAGTGAAAACTGCGGCAGGGTCAGCACAGGCTGAGCCAACTGAAGCTGGATCATATCCACACGCAGTAAACCCTGAACTCCGGCAATCAGAATCCCCAGCGCCAGTGCTGACACCACCGCATAGCGCGGCAAGATGGAACGCATCAGCAGGTACAGACAAAACATGGCAAAAGTCATGACAAACTGGGTCTTCATGGCAACAAACACATCCAGCCCAAACCTCAGCAGCACCCCCGCCAGCATTCCAGAAGCAATCGAGATCGGAATGCGATTAATCACCCGCTCGAACCAGCCGCTAAAGCCGCAAAGCGTAATCAGCCCGCCTGAGATTAGAAAAGCACCGATCGCCTCTGGCATTGATACCCCCGCCGCGCTAGTAATCAGCAGGGCGGCACCGGGCGTAGACCAGGCGGTGACGACCGGAACCCGATAGCGCAGAGACAGCAGAATGCTGGTGATGCCCATGCCCAGCCCTAGAGCAAACATCCAGGAGCCAATCTCGATCGGCGAGGCACCCAGAGCCTGAGCCGCCTGAAACACGATCACAGCCGAGCTAGTAAACCCAACCAGCACTGTGACAAACCCAGCAATCACCGCAGAGAGAGAAAAATCCCGCACTAACTGAGCTAAACCCGTCACGCTTCCCACCTAAATTACACCCCTCGATAGACGATCGCCTTCCAGGCAAACTTCGGCAGCGCCAGCATCCGCTTCCAGCGCCAGGGTTCCTGATAGAGCCGATACACCCACTCTAGGTGGTTATTTCGCAGCCAGCCTGGAGCGCGAGTCTTGACTCCCGCCCAAATATCAAAGCTGCCGCCCACGCCAATCCAGATAGCACGAGGGCAGAGGTGGCGATGTTCAGCGATCCAGAATTCTTGACGCGGCACGCCCAGCCCCACTAGAACGATCGCAGGCTGTAAGTCTTGGAGAGCCTGCAAAATCTGCTGCTGTTCTGCATCAGTGCCATAGCCGTGATGGGTAGCAGCGATCGTCAATCCCGGCATTCGGTGCTGCAAGATTCCAGCTGCCGTTTGGCTGACTCCCGGCTTGCCGCCATAGAAGAATACAGGACAAGGCTGATCTTGGCGGGCAGCCTCCTGTAGCAGAAGATCAGATAGCTCAATTCCTGGACATCGCTTGATTTTGTGCCCGCGCAACTTTAGGTACAGCACAACTCCTGCCCCATCGGGAATGACAAGCTCGGCTCGATGAATAATCTTGGCTAGCGCCTCGTCTTTTTCGGCTGCCATCGCCATTTCGGCATTTAGCGTCACGACGTGAACGCTTTGCTGGCGCATTAGCCTCAGCGTTAGCCAGCTTAAATAGTGGGTGATGTGAACAGGTAAGCCAAGTACGCTAGCCTGGGGCAATTCCTGCATTGAGTTTTTCATGGGCACTGCTTCCTTGTTCGCGCCATTGCCCACTATACTACTGGGCGATCGCTCAAGAAACTCTTTCGATCCACTAAAATATGTGCCCTGTTGATTTTTTACACTCAGAAAAACCAGATTCAAGCGCCCAGATTTCGGGATTCTTGAAGAACCCGAAACCTAGCATCTTTGGCGATCGCCTCTCATGCCTTAAGGGATTGTGCAGAACTGAAACCTTTAAGGCTCGATCGCTTTGGCTCCTCTATCCGCTTTCTCCAGGATGACCAGGGCTTTATCAACGTCATCAGAGAGGGTAATCATCAATAAAACTCTTCAAGAATCAATAAAGGTACTCATAAGTACCTTACCCTAATTAAATCATAAGGCAATAACCTTGACTAGAGGTAAGCCAGAGGGTGTTTGCGGTGGTCACGAAGAAAAATCAGGTGACTATATATTTGTCAGATGAGATTAGAGACAGAGTTAAGGCGATCGCTGACCGAGAGCGGCGATCGTTTAGCTTTGTTGTAGAAGAGGTTTTGATTAAAGGCTTAGAGGCTTCAGAAACTGAGAGCAACGGGAAGGAGTAGCGATCGCGCTATTGTACGAGTTGGGGCGATCGAGAACTGACAGGGTTATGGAAAATGGATAAGGATAGGATTATTTTTAGCACTCAATGGATTGCGGTCAAGGAATCGCCAAGAGGGTTTCAGTATTTGGAGCGCAAAGGTAAAGATTCCGTTTCGGTGTTTCTTTTGAGAAGAAGTAGCGAAAAGCCGGAAGCATATGAGGTGTTAATTCGCCAGCAGCATCTTTGTATTGATAATCGAGAGGTGGATGGAAAGTTCAAGCTGTTTCCCTGTCCGGTTACGGGGGCGATGGAGGAAGGGGAATCGCCGGAAGCGGCTGCTCAACGAGAGGTGTATGAGGAAACGGGCTATCGGGTTCAGGTTTCACCGCTGGGTCAGTATATTGTGGGAACTCAGGTAAATGAGATCTGCTATCTGTACTACGCGGACGTCACCGGAGTTGAACCGGGTGTGGCTCAACAGGATGGAACTTATATGGAGTCGATCGCCAGAAATGAATGGCATCCGTTTGAGAATCTAGAATCCTATGACTATTCAGCCTGTCAAATTGGATATTTGAAACTTCAAAAAATGCTTAGTAAGGGCTGAACCTCTAGAGCTAGATACTCGTAGCTAATCTCAAAACTATGTCAATCAACAATCTGGACTGGATTAAAGAGAATAGAGAATACTTAATTAAGCAAACTGAGATGTTGCAGAATTCGATCAGCCGTATGGCAACCCATTCGTTAACAATTAAACAGGTTGGATTAACGGTGTGGTCAGCGATTGTTGGTTTTGGGTTCACCAATCGAAACCCTGCTCTGTTCATTCTGGCATTTGTCTCATTTGCTTTGTTTGGTCTGCTGGATATCTATTACTTGTATCTAGAAAGAAAATTTCGAGATAACTTTAATCGATTAGCTCGGATTCTTGGGGGGTATATTTCTGAGGGTGACGATGAATGGATGAAGAAAATGAGAGGAAATTTTGTCAAACCTGATCCGTCAACCAAGTTTTTAGGTCAATTCCTGAATACTCTTAGATCCTGGGCAAATCTTCCTTATTTGATTACGTTTGTGATTACGATCGCCCTTCTGATTACGCCTCTGCCACCTAACCCATGATGAAAACTAGCAGGTGTGGCGATCGCCCCAAAATATAGAACCCATTTGAGATCTTAGGAAGGGGCTGCAAGCCGCTTCAGCATTAGCCTGAAAAAGCAGAGATTGATCTTGGTCGTCGCGAGAGGGTTCGCTCAAAGTTTTTCACTAGACTTTTACATCGCTCCATCCAAGCATTCGATCGTTCATAGGGCTTCGCCCCGCCAAGGGCGTACACCCAGCGAGCTACCGCCGGAACAAATCCTGATTTTCCTGACGCTACCTTCTCTTGTTTTGAGGGTTTTGTTGACAATTCAAACCTGATTTTTGTCAGGATTTTGGGATATAGCGCTACGCACATACGTTAGGACACTCTTTAAAGGCAGCATCAACGCAATCTCGAAAGGTATAGCGCTACGAGAACGAGTTAGGACATTATTGTAGAGGTAGAGAAGCGTTC
>NZ_JCACIN010000077.1:0-28810 GCF_059504425.1 Drouetiella sp. | reverse complement strand
TTTTTTTGTTTTTTTTTTTTTTTTTTTTTTTTTGTTTTTTTTTTTTTTTTTTTTTGTTATTTTTTTTTTTTTTTTTGTGGGGGGGGGGGGGGGGGCCCCCCCCACAAAACCCTAAGGGCCAGCTTTTAGAAAGAATCAGTAGATCGCAGACAGCTTAGCGCCTCCCACGGGAGGCGCTAAGCTGTCTAAGTTTTAGCCTCTTAGTCTCTTAATATCCTTTAGTCTCTTACCCCGACCATGCTCCAATCGGGGCGAAGGTGCTTAGCTTGACGCAGGTAGGAGTGATGAATGCGAACGGCAGGTTCGGGAGTATTGACGTGAATAAGGCAGCGGATGCAGCGCTCCAAACTGCCTTCCACATACATTTGCTGTACATCTAGAAGGGCAACATTTTGCCAGTGGGGTCTTTCGCGGGCGATCGCCGCAGGGTAAACAGCATCCAGATCGCGGGTGGCGGAGAAGGTCACGCTGACAATATCGTCGGGATCAAGGAGATTGCGATCTTCTAATTCATTCAAAAGCTCGGTGACGGCTTCTCGAATCGCCTCCACTGTATTGTCTGAGGCTGTTGTTGCCCCCCGAATTGCCCGCACTTTCCAGCCCACGTTCAAGTCCTCCAGATGATTGTTATAGAGATCGCCATTTGCATATTACCCATTCCTGAGCTTGTCCCTGCATCAAGGGCGACGCATTAGGGGCGATACATCCACAAAGGTAGCCCATTCGTCGAGAGTTCAAACTCTAGCCAACTTGTCCCAGCCGCGATTTTTGAGCCAATTTGGCTACGACCGGGCAAAAAACGAGTCCAGCCGCTTTTTTTCTCGCCCAGCGTACAGCATTGGGTTTTTTCGGGATCAAGCCCTGCCAGTTCAGCAGCCCAGCGCCTTGCATCTTCCTCGGTGCCTAGGCGATCGACCATGCCTAGCGCCATAGCCTGCTGTCCGGTAAAAATCCGTCCGTCGGCAAAACTTTTGACGGTTTCGACCGCAAGATTTCTGCCTTCGGCAACGGTCTGGACAAACTGCTCGTAGCTGCTGTCGATCAGATCTTGCAAGATGATTTGTTCGGGATCGCTAAGGGGGCGATCGAATGCCAGAATATCTTTGTAAGGTCCTGATTTGACCACCTGAAACGAAACGCCGACTTTATCCAGCAGTCTCTCCAGGTTGTTCCCCCGCAGAATCACGCCAATGCTGCCCGTAATCGTGCCAGGATTCGCCATAATGTGGGTGGCTCCCATGCCGATGTAGACCCCGCCTGATGCCGAAATATTGCCATAGCTGGCGACAATCTTCATCTTTTCTCGCAGCCGCTTCAAGGCACTGTAGATTTCTTGGGAGTCGCCCACCGTACCGCCAGGGCTGTCAATGCGCAGTAGCAGCACCGGAAATTTTCTCTCTTCGATAGTCTTGAGGGCTTCTAGCACCTGCTTGCGGGTAGAGCCAGCGATCGCCCCCGTCACTTCAATGCGGGCAATCTGTTTGCGAAACCGAGGCTTAAAAGGCCAAATCATGCGCTGTCATCATCCGTAATGCGTTCTTTAGGTAATCTAGCTTACTTAAGGGATCAGGAAAGCTGTTTTTCAAGAAGGCTGCTTAAACACATCGGTTTAAGACATTTTTGGCGAGAATGGGCTATGACTGCCTAATCGGATTAACCTATCGAATCGACATTATGACGCAGCAAATACCGATCGTTCCCGCTAGCTCGTTTCCCGAAACGGCTTGTTCTGAGACTCAGCCCATTCGACTTCTGGTGCTGGATTTAGATGGAACGGTTGTGGGATCATCTAATCAAATTCGTCCGGCAGTGAAACGGGCGATTCAGGCAGTGCAGGCAAAGGGAGTGCAGGTGGCGATCGCCACAGGGCGCATGTATCGATCGGCTTTACGGTTTCATCAGGATCTGGATTTACATCTGCCGCTGATGAGTTATCAAGGAGCGCTGATCAAAAATCCTGCCGATGAAATAATTTCGCGGCATTTGACAGTTCCCAGAGAGTTGGCGCTGCAATTGCTAGATTATTTCGACCAGCCCGATCTGCGTCAGCGGCTGTCGGTTCATGCTTACATCAACGATCGCCTTTATGTCCGCGAACTTACCCCCGACTCCGTTGACTATGCCGAACGCAGCGATATTGAACCTAATGTGGCAAATCTGCACGAGGTGGTAGCTGAACAGGAGCCTACTAAGCTTTTGGCGCTGTGTGAACAGCCCGCGCTCATTGATCAAGTGTTGGATTCACTGCGCCAACGCTACAGCCCTGACCAGCTTTACTTCACGAAGTCCGTCGCCACCTTTTTTGAAGCGACTCATCCCGCTGCCAATAAAGGGAATGCTGTGCAGCATCTAGCCGAAAATGTCTTGGGATTGCGATCGGAAAATGTTATGGCGATCGGTGACAATTTCAACGATCTGGAGATGATTCAGTATGCAGGTGTAGGCGTGGCAATGGGCAGTGCGCCAGATGCCGTGAAAGCTTCTGCTAATTGGGTTGCACCGGATGTGGAATTGGATGGCGCGGTTGCGGCGATCGAGCAGTTCGTTCTAAGCCCTAAGCTTTAAGCCCTCAGCTCTAAGCCTAAGCAAAGCGTCCGCTATCCTTCATTCTTCAGACAAAAGCAAAAGTCGTCTAAAGTGAGCTGCCCCCCCAAGGCATGGATTGTGATGCGATGGATATTGGCGGCGCTTAAGACCAGTTGGGCGTTAGGGTGATTCGGTTTGTCAAAATTCTCTGCTGCTATCAAACCTGAGTCTTCCATCAGATCTGCCCCTAGCGCAAGGTTTGCACCCTCTGTTTCAGTGCGGGCGATCGCCTGATTCTCTGCATCAAATGCCGTTAGCACCGCCCGACGCGAACTCGTGACAAAACCGCTTACAAAGCTAGCGGGTCGTAAAAATGTGGCTTCTAAATAGCCATTCTTGGGAGCGCTCATGAGCACCATATTGCCTGAGTAAGCTGGATAGCTGGGATTAGAGGGGCTTATGGCGATCGTGTTGGCAAACACCACTCCCCAATCTGCAAACTGGCGATCGACGGACTCGAAGCACTGGAGACTTTCCATATCTAGCCGGATGCAAGTTACTGCCACACCTTGCTCTAAGCCCAAATCTATGGCTTGAACTGAGACTTGAACTGACTGAGGAGCCGCGCCGACTGTCTCTGCCAGATCAGCCCAGGCGGTCATTGGGCTAAATGGCGTAACAGGCTCTGCCCAGATATTTAATGATTCAACCATAGATCCCCCAATGGTATTCGCCGTTGTAAAAAAGCCTGATTGCCGCCCTCAGCTGAAGGACACCTGTGTTCGCCTGGGATCGCCGCTTGCAGTAGGTGGCAAAGATCGACTGAATCTCGATCTGAATAAACAGACTACAGCTGCATCAGCGATTCCTACAGCAGCAATTCTCACTCTCCAAAACAGGCAATTTAACAGGTTGAGTTAATCGCCAAGAACGTTGTACCACACCTTAAAAATGAGCCTGATGCTTCAGAACTCGGCTTGTGGCACTGTATTTTGGCATTAGTATTTTGCTATTAGCAATTTGGTATGAGCACTCCTGATATGGGCACCCCTGACATAATTAATGTGAATTAATTTCGGTCGATAGATCATCCAACAACTTTGTAACAGTTCTATAACGATCGTCACTCACGCCGCGTCAAGAACCAAACAGCGTCAAGAACCAAACAGATTGAAGCCTATAGCGTGGACTGGATTGCGATCGATCTTTCTACGCTAGCTTTCCCCATGCACCTAAACCAACCAGACTCGAAATGAGGTGATGCACTTCACTGAAATTATGACTGATTTAATCTTGAGAATGCGTTCAGCCTGCACAGTTCGTAATGTGATGGCAGCAGGTCAAAAGCTCTGAACTTCGATCGCTGGGCTTCGATCGTTTATAGTTTTGGTATAAAACGTAGCTCTTTGCTAGATACCTAGACTCAATGTGTCAAGATCTACGTATCAAGTTTTGCCGTGCCAGGAGGCTCATTGTTTAAGAAGCTCATTGTTTAAGAAGCTCATTGTTTAAGAAGCTCATTGTTTAAGAAACTATTTGTCAGGACTTAAACTCGCTTCACACCCTTTGCACCCGAACTTAGCACAATTTATAAAATCTTCACACTACTTCTGCGGCGAGGCAGTTTTTGTATGCTCCAACCCCCTGGTTTTAGTCAACAGTCGCTCACGACCAGTCTGGGTACTCTAACTTATTACAGCGCTGACCCAACCTTTTGGCATCAGACTCTCACAGATGCTCCGACACTGGTGTTTCTGCATGGGTTTGGCGGCGGCTCTTCGGCATACGAATGGTCAAAGGTGTATCCAGCCTTTGCGGTAGACTATCGCGTGGTTGCGCCCGATCTGCTGGGATGGGGGCGATCGGAGCATCTCGCTCGCAACTACCAGGTTGAAGACTATCTGACGACAATTAAGGAATTCCTAGAGCAGATTAGCACCCAACCTACTACAGTGATTGCCTCTTCTCTGACGGCGGCAATGGTGGTACGCGTGGCGATCGCCTATCCGCGTCTCTTCAAATCTTTGATCCTGACGACTCCTTCGGGTCTATCTGACTTTGAGAAAGACTACAGCCGCAGCTTTTTTGCGCAGTTGGTCAGCACCCCTGTCCTCGATCGCATTCTCTACAGCACGGGCTTAGCGACAAGTGGCGGCATTCGCAGCTTTTTAGAGAAGCGGCAGTTTGCCCGCTCTAATCGGGTGTCGCAAGAAATGGTGGATGCCTACCTCACTTCAGCGCAACAGCCTAAAGCTGAGTACAGCGCCCTTTCTTTCGTACGGGGTGATCTGTGTTTTGATCTGGCGGAGTATATGCCGAGATTGACCACGCCCACGGCAATCATTTGGGGCAAGCAGTCTCAGTTTACTAGCTACGAAATTGGGCAGCGGTTGGCAGAGCTAAATCCCAAGGCAATTAAGGCACTCGAAATCCTCGAAGATGTGGGATTAACGCCGCAGCTAGAGCTTCCGGCAGTCACAATCGGCTTAATTCGCAAATTTTTGACGATGCTTTAGAGGTCTGTCAAGTGTTAACTGACGTGCTGATGGGGATGAGGGATGAGTAGATGGGTGGATGGGAATCTCACCTACCCATCCACCCATCTACCCATCCACTCATAATAAGGGCGCAGGAATCTGGTAGAAGGCGATCGCGCTTTCCCAAGAAACAACCCGATTAGCCAGTTGGGTCATGGCTTTGCGAACGGTTTCCACCTCGCTGTGAGAGAGCGATCGGCTCAGGTGATCGCCATAGCTGGGGCGATCGCCTCCCGCACTAAACCAGCGGTCTAGCAGCGCAGGAGTCACGCGCAAATCAGTTGCATAGTGTTCAAGTTGCAGAGAGGCGGCTGGGGCAATTGCCTGAAACTGCTTCAGCAATTTATCGGCATCCCAATTCATCAGGGGATCGGCAGCATTGTGATAGATAGCTTCTTCGGCATCCTGAAGGCGCTGTAATAGCTTTTTTGAGAGGAGATTAGCTTCCAATAGACGGTAGAGCCGCTGGGTCTGGCGAGAGACGGTTTCAGCAAGCAGGAGCCGTCCGTCTGGGTGCAGCCAGGGGAGGAGCGATCGCACTCTTTCCAATTTGTCTTCTGCTGTGAGAACATTGCGTCCAATAATGCGATCAAATTTAATGCGATCGCATTTTAGATCATCCGCTAGCTGCTGAGGTAAATCTTGCAATGAGACTTGCAGGATAACAGGACGCGAGAGTTCTGGCAGCATTGTTGCCTGCTCCTGCAAAGCTATGGCATCGGCTGAATTCCAAACGCAAGAGTACACGCCGCCTTCCGGGACACGCCGTAAAGCCTCCCAGGTGAGCAAGCCGCTTCCTGCATTCAGGTCAAGAATGACATGATGGCGCTGTAGATGGGCGAGGGAAAAGAGGCGATCGCGCACCTCTCCCAACCTGGCTCCGGTCTGGCTCAAAGTTCGCTGAAGCCAGCGATCCATACCCGAATCCGTTGGGCTAAAGGTCAGGACTTCCGGTAGCGCCATCCCCTCTACCGCCGCCGCTAGCTGCGCCTCTCGCCGCTGTGCTACCTGCTGCTGAATCTGATTTTCGTAGCCGCGATCGCTGGGCTGATAAAACACCTGTCCCTGAAGGCTATTGGGCAAATACTGCTGCGCTATCCAATGCTCCCGATAGGAATGGGGATAGAGATAGTTTGCGCCATGCCCAAAACTATGTTTGTCTCGATTGGAGTCGCGTAGGGGGTTGGGCACCTCAGATTCTCGCTCTTGCTCTACGGAGGCTAGGGCATCAAAGAAGCCCATGACGCTATTGGATTTGGGGGCAGTTGCCAGGTAGAGGGCGGCTTGTGCAAGCGGATAGCGACCTTCGGGCATACCAACGCGATCGAAGGTTTCGGCACAGGCATGGACGATCACCACGGCATTCGGGTCGGCAAGCCCCACATCTTCTCCCGCCAAAATCAGCATCCGTCGGAAGATAAAGCGCGGATCTTCCCCGGCATAGACCATCCGCGCCAGCCAGTACAGTGCCGCATCGGGATCTGATCCGCGCAGGCTTTTGATGAAGGCGCTGATCGTGTCAAAATGCACGTCTCCTTCTTTGTCATACAGCACGGCACGCTGCTGAATCGATTCTTCCGCGATCGCCATCGAGATCTGAATCACGCCATCGGCATCGGCAGACGTAGTTTCTACCGCCAGCTCCAGGGCATTCAGCAGGGCACGGGCATCGCCATTGGCAACATTCACCAGATGGGCACAGGCATCAGCCTCTATTTGGACTTTGAGTTTGCCGTAGCCATGCTCCCCATCGTGCAGCGCCTGATCGATCACTCGCTCCAAATCCTTTTCCTGCAAAGGCTTGAGCTGAAAGATCCGCGATCGACTCACCAACGCCTTATTCACCTCAAAGTAAGGATTCTCGGTCGTGGCTCCAATCAAAATCACCGTGCCGTTTTCCACCCAGGGCAGCAAGGCATCCTGCTGGGCTTTGTTGAACCGATGCACCTCATCGACAAATAGAATGGTGCGCTGGCTGTACATACCCAGCTTTTCTTGAGCCGTGGCGATCGCCTCTCGAATTTCCTTTACTCCAGCCAGCACGGCGTTGATGGAGATGAAATGGGCGCGAGTGGTGTTGGCAATAATCCGAGCCAGGGTCGTCTTTCCGGTGCCCGGTGCCCCATAGAAAATCAGTGAAGAGATCTGATCCGCCTGAATGGCTCGACGCAGCAAGCGCCCTTGACCGATAATGTGATCTTGCCCGATAAATTCATCTAGCGATCGCGGTCGCATCCTTGCCGCCAGGGGCGCTTCGGTGTCGATGAGATGCTGGCGATGCTGTTCAAACAAAGACATAGCTACTGTTCAGGACGATCGCCCCACCTTACCAAACGATCGCCATCTCCAGCACAAATCCCGGTAAGACCTGCTCACCTGAGAGGGAAGCCGGATTTTCTAATGTTTCTACCTCTTGATCCTGACGATAAATCTCAACCCGGCGAGACTGGCGATCGATTAGCCAGCCCAACCTTACGCCGCTCTCCCGATACTCGCGCATTTTGGCTTGCAGATCCGATAGAGCATCGCTGGGCGACATCAGCTCTAGGACAAAATCGGGGGCGATCGGCGGAAACTTTTCTTTCTGCTCGGCGGTCAGCGCGTCCCAACGATCTTGGCGTACCCAGGCAATATCAGGCGATCGCGTTCCTCCACCTGGCAGCTTAAACCCTGTCGAAGAGTCAAAGAGTTTGCCTAACTTAGCTTGCCGATTCCAATTGCCAAAGTCTACTGAAGCTTCGAGGTTACGATTGCCTGTTTCACCGCCTGTAGGTGACATGATGAGTAAATCTCCTCGGCTGTTGCGTTCAAACTTGATCTCTGGATTGGTACGGCACAGTTCATAAAACTGGTCGTCCTGCATATCCAGAACTCTTCGTAGGTCAACAGTATAGACGGTCATAGGGCTTGCGGCTTAGGGCTTGTGGTTTAGAGCTTGTGGCTTAGAGCAAACGGAGAATCAGCATAGCCCCATGATAGCGCCAGTCAATTCAGGGAAAAGCCCATTTGCTGCAAGCCCTGCCGCAGCCGATCGCCCTCTAGAGAATTCTGCTGGTCATGCAGCGCGATCGCCTTCTCAAATGCCTCCAAACCTTCTGGCACACGCCCCAACTTCAGCAGCACCACGCCCAAATTTTGGTAGGCTTCGGCATAGCTGGGGTTGAGAATAATTGCCTGCTGATAATGGGCAATCGCTTCTACCATTTGACCCAGCGCCTTCAGGTTCATACCTAAGTTGTAGTGACCTGCGGCAAAAGCAGGATCAATCGCCAGCGCCTTCTCAAACAGCGCTTTTGCGCCCGCTAAGTCTCCTTTGGCTTGCAGCAAGCTACCAAGATTGTTGTATGCCCCTAGCTTTAGGGATTCCAGGAGGGGTTGCGCGATCGCCAGATGGTAATGCCGCTCTGCTTGAGGATAGTTCTGCAATCGGCTCTGGGCAATGCCCAGGTGATAATGCAGTTCGTAGCGTACGGGCGGATTTGAGGGCAATTTCAAGCCGCGTTGCAGCAGTTCAACCCCTCGCGCCCAGTCATCCATCTGCACGTAAAGCGCCCCTAGCTTGCTGCACACATAGGCATCGTCAGGATGATCAGCAAAGAAACCCTCCATGGTGGTGCGAGCTTTCTCTAGCTTATTGTGGCTGGCGATCGCCCCTGGCTCATAGCCGTAGTGCAAAATTGCTACGTCGGAACAGTTGATCACCTGCCAGTGCGGTTCCTGCGTCATGAGCTGCGCCACGCTGTCGTCCACCATGGCGTGATAGGGGCGAGAAAACCGGATTGCCGGATGGTTGCGAAACAGGCGAGAGACGAGGGAATAGGGCGATTGGGTTGCGCCAATTTCATGCCGGATCAGATTAACGACGATCGCCTGCTCCTGCTGGATTACCTGTCTCAATGTTGAGATGATTTCTGGAGCTAAAACCTCATCGGCATCCAAGACTAAGATCCAGTCGCCTGTGATATATTGCAGCGCCTCGTTGCGGGCATCTGAGAAACTGTTGTTCCAGGGAAAATGGTAGACCTGTGCGCCGAAGGAGCGGGCGATCGCCACGGTCGCATCGGTGGAGCCAGTGTCCAACACGATCAGTTCATCCACGGCATCTTTGACGCTCTCTAAACAGCGCGGCAGATTTTCTGCCTCGTTTTTGACGATCATGCAGAAGCTAAGTTTCATTGCCCTGTAGCTATGAGGTTCCATCGATCGTAGCAGGCATACTCCAGCAAACTTCACTGAAGCTTAATGGAATTAGAAGCAAGTTTGCCGGAAACAGAGGAGTAATTGCCAGAATAGTAGGATGGTGTGTGGGGCTAATCAGCTGCAAGTTGAGTGTAGAGATTTTTAAGCAGTTTAACCCTATGGCTAAAACAATTCCGACCCTGTCTATTCCTCTACTGTTGGCAACGCTGTCGGCAACGCTGTTGGGTATCGCCTGGGCACCTGCTCAGGCATCTCCCGTGCCCCCTAGCTTGAGAGAATCGGCGATCGCCTCCAACTCGGCAAGTCTCTCCTCTGAAATATTGCAGCAAAGCTGGACAGCCTACAAACAGCGTTTCATTCAAGCCGACGGGCGCGTGATTGATTGGGAAAGCAAGGCGCGCTCTACCTCCGAAGGGCAAGCCTACGCCATGCTCAGAGCCGTTTTGGCGAACGATCCAGACACCTTTTCCCAAACGCTTCAATGGGCAGAAAACAACTTGAAGCGGACGGATAGCGGCGATTCGCTGTGGTCATGGCAATGGGGGCAAAGCGATCAGGGCGAATGGAAGGTTTTAGACCGCAACTTTGCGACCGATGCTGACGTGGATGCCGCAACGGCACTCATTTTGGCAGCGCGGCGCTGGAATCGACCTGACTATCTGACACTGGCACAAACCAAAATCAAAGATGTGTGGCAGCTAGGGACGATCGCTCTTCCTGATTCCCGTTCCGGCCATACATCCCGCTACTTATTACCTGGGCCACTCAGCGCATTTCAGCCGCAGCCCAACCAGATCTATTTCAACCCGTCCTATTTCGCGCCCTACGCGTTTCGGCTCTTTGCTCAAGTGGATTTAGAGCGAGACTGGCTAGGCATGGTAGACAGCAGCTATCGGGCGTTGGAAGAGTCTAGCGGCGTGTCGCTTGTGGGATTGCCCAGCGATTGGGTAGCGCTAAACACCGATACAGGCAGATTTGGCGCTGTGCCTACTACCAGCCATTTGCGCAGTATGTATAGCTTTGATGCCTGCCGCGTCTGGTGGCGAATGTCGCTAGATGCCGCCTGGTTTAACGAACCAAGAGCTAAAGCCTATCTCCAAAAGCATTTGCAGCCTTTGGCAGAAATGTGGCGATCGCGTCAATCCATTCCCGCCCGCATCACGCTGTTGGGCACCCCGATCGCCAGTTACGAAACGACTAGCCAGTACGCCATGCTCTACCCGGCATTTCAAATCGTTGATCCAGCGATCGCTGAGCAGATTCGTCAGCAAAAGCTGCTGCCTACCTATAAGGACGGCATTTGGGACAATGACTCCGCCTACTATGTACAAAATCTTGCCTGGTTTGGTCTGTTTCCCGCCACTGAAGTGGCGGCAAGCTGGCTTCGGTAGCCGCTTTGTCAATCTAACCGCCTAACCGCCACAGCCACAGTCTGCTTCTGGCGGCACAGTGGTGATGGACACAGACAGCCTGTAGGAGTTAGCGGCAGCAGCACGGCTCTGAAGCTTGACGTAGTAAGTGCCTGGGCGGAGGCGACGATAGGCTGAAAGCGTTTCTTCTCGCGGCGCAATGTTGCCTGCCTGCGGCTTTCTTTGGGAAATGTAGAAGCTGCCGTTTTCATTCAGGACAGCTTTGTAGATCGGATTTGACGATCGATTCAAAAAAGCAAGCTTGACGTTGCTGACGGCATCGATCGTGAAGCTATAAAAATCTGAGTCGCTACGGCTAACGCTGTCTCGGACAGTACGCGTACCGGGGAACGTTCCTAAAGCAGTGGCTGTAGCCTTAGTATTCCCAGCTGTGTCCAGACTTGCTCGTCCCTGACTGCGATAGCTGTAGGAATGCCCAAAAGTATCTGCTGGCGCTAAACGAGCCGAAGATTGATTTTGCAGCTGATTTTGCGCAGAGGATGCAAATTTCTGAGGTGTAAGTTTCAATGTGCCAGTGTCCTTAGTGAAGCGTCTTTTGAGAATACTACGATCGAGGGACGATCGAGGTTGGATGACTCTCAGCTTAGAATTCCCGCTAAGCCGACAAAATCAAGCCATAACATGGGTTATGGCCCTACGTAATTGAGTTAGGACAAGTTATTTTTTGAGAGCCTCGCGGAGCGAGGCTCTCAAAAAATAACTCATTTGGATCTAAGCGCGTAGCGCTATAACTATTCATACTTGCGATCGTTGATCCATAAATTCGTGAGAATTGCATTACCGCTACTGTCTACTTTGATATCTACCTTCAAGTTCTGCTGCGTCTGATTTTGGGTTTGATTTTGGGTCTGATTTTGGGTTTGGATTTGCGCCTGACGGATGTTGTCATTGATCTGCTCTCGCTGATCTTCAGGCATGTAGTAAGTTTCTAGCCCGTAGGCAATACGCCAGCCATTATATTCTCCTTTGAGAGCAACTTGGTTAGAGGGGAGATTGGTGGGGCGATCGCCACTGATTTTCACGGGTTTCCAAGCTGGAGGCGAGGCTACATTTGGCTTGTCAGGTGTTTCTGAAACAGGTGCTTCTGAAACAGGTGCTTCCAAGACAATATAGAAGTTGGCATTTTGCCCCTGAGGCTGTTGGCTAAACCAGGTTCCGCCCGGAAGCTTGCTGAGGGAAGCCAGATCGGAAATGTTGTAGCTTAGCGTTTGAGAATAGCCGCGCAGCAAATCATAGGGATCGACTGGAACCGTTTGCAGAGTCACCGTTTTGCCAGAGACATAGGTGTAGGTGTTCTGAACTGGAGCTGCCAAAATCAGAACGGCTTGTAGGGCAAGGGGAACCCACAAGCGCCAGCCAGGAAGCCTATGAGCGGGAGCTAAGGCAATGTCCGGTGCGGCATCGGGTTGAGCGGTTGGGATTAGCGCTTTAGGATTGAGGGCATCCGGGTTTAGCGTTTCGGGGAATACCTCAGAGTTGGGCTGGGGCGCTTCGGGTGGTATGGAAGCCATAGGATTTCCTTTTGAGAGGGTATGTTTGAGAGGGTATAGATGAGTTAAGAAGCTTAGTGTGGCGATCGAGTCACAATCTTGCGCTCAAACCACAGCCCTGACAGGATGACGCCTACGCCACAGAGGGCAAACGCAACGGATTTGAGGAGGAGTCCGGTGTCATACTCCAACATACGGCTGAGAATGCCCAGTACTAGCAGCGACATACCCACCCAAAAAGACTGGCGATCGCTCAATGCCAGCCCGTCTCGAATCAGCCCGATCGCCAGCAAAAACAGCAAAATATTGAAAATTAAGATGGCAACGGGGGCAATGGGGTGAACCTCAAAATGCAGGATAAAGACTCCAGCCATCAGCCCTAATATGGCGGCTATGATGCCGCTATTGAGAAACTTTTCCTGAAAGCGCGATCGCCGTTTTTCCTGCAATAACTCCAGCCATCCCAGCCCTGCGACAAGGCTGAAGAGCAGCGCATCTACCATGGGCTGCCAGTTGAGCGCAGACCTCGCCGCATTGGATACTCCCATGAAGTCTTGCCAGCCTCCCCGAAAGGAGAAGAGGTAGAGGCTAAAGCTGAGAGAGGCGATCG
The DNA here is from genome assembly GCF_059504425.1 of Drouetiella sp. Classification (NCBI taxonomy): domain Bacteria; kingdom Bacillati; phylum Cyanobacteriota; class Cyanophyceae; order Oculatellales; family Oculatellaceae; genus Drouetiella; species Drouetiella sp. The sequence goes on along the minus strand of NZ_JCACIN010000077.1, from coordinate 16,017 downwards.
CGAGTTTACGGGCAATGGGCGAAAAGGAGTCAGGCTGGAAAGTGGGCGGGAGGGAACGGGGCGATCGCGTCAAGCGCCACCTAGACGGATAGCTCCAGAGCAGTGCTGAAGGCAGGGTAAAGGCGATCGTCATGAGCCAGCCAGAAGCGGATGCACCCCATGAAATTAGGGGCATGAAATTGAGAACTAAAGCAGTGGCAATCAGCAGGGCGCTCAAGCCAAACAAAACGCGCGATCGGCTCCAGTGGGCAAGGGGGATAAAGATAAGGGCGATCGCTAAGGGCATATGCATGACCAGAAGCTGCAATGGAAAAGAAGCTTGTCCGCTTGTCCAATCTAGCCAGCCTAGCCAATAGCCTAAGCCAATCAAAATCAAAGAGAGGATGCCGAGAGAGACTAATCTCAGCCCATGTGCCATCATGGCTACGCCTAGCCCCCAGACCAGCAGCAATTCATAAAAATCGCCGCTCTCATGAAACATTTGAGACATGAGGGCAAGATTGGCTCCCAAGATCAAAGCCCCCAGCAGCAGCAAGCCATGCCCTAGCTTTTGGTAGCCCGGTTTTTGGTAGCCCGGTTTTTGAGAGGCTGATTTCTGGGAAATCCCAGGAGTGGGCGATCGCCATAGATAAAATCCGGCAGCATTGACGCCCACAAATAAACTCAGCAGCAGCGTCACCCTAAAGCCCCGCGACCAGGCTTGCCAATTGGCGGCAACAAAGGTGATAACCGCCAAACCAAGCAAAATTCCCCCCAAGCCCATGAGAATAGTGACGAAGCGGTTGCTAGCATCTTTTTCTAGGGTCTGAAGCTGATAGCGTTCTGATAGCCGATCATAGAGGGCGGCATCAATTAGCCCTTCTGACCACCATTTTTCGGACTCTTGGCGGAGCTGACGACGAAACTTTTCTGTCACCATTACTTTGTTCCTGTTTTTTGTCACCCGTGAGCGATTTTGGGTATTGCTGAATCTGGGGATGATTTTTTTTGAAAAGGGCGCGGAGCGCCCTTTTCAAAAAAAATCATCTACAAAACTAGCAACGCCCAATTTTGAATAGCTCTAAAGTATGACCAATGGGGAGATATTATAGACCTTAAGATATTCAAGTTCTCGCAGGTTAAAGTTAAGTTGAGGGACAGTTCGTTGACCTGGTACTGTTGGGTGCTGCCCGTAGCTACTCAAATGCTGCTGCGATCGCCCTTAAACCTCCCATCAATCCGCAAAATTCTCGATATTCCTTGAGTTACTATCATCAGCAACCTAACGTTTTTTCAGTTTCCCAGCTCAGCAAATTACGAGATAAAATTCTGCACTGTCCGTATTTTGTGACGAATAACCTCAATCGAGACTTTATCGGCACAAAGGGCTTCTCGGTGGTGTTTCGGCGATCGCATATCTCTGAAGTGGAGCGGCAGTTTCCCTTCTTCAAGCGCTATTTAGACGTGGCGCTTCAGCCAGACTGCAATGCGTTTTATTTGAATCCGTTGCAGCTGCGAGAAGGTTCCCAAGTGTATCCCCATATCGATCGCTCTTTGCGTTCCTATTGCAAGACGATCGAACCGCCCGATGTGGTCAGCGTTCTGTACATTCAGGTGCCCGAAGGAATGCGCGGGGGAGATCTGGTGTTACGCGATCATCGGCGACAGGTCGGACAGATTCAGCCCCAGGCAAATTCGCTGCTGCAATTTCAGGGCAATCTGACGCATTCAGTCACTCCTGTCGAGACGGTTGGCTTTCGGCTGAGTCTGGTCTGCGAACAGTACAATCTGGTGGAAACTGAGCTGGAAGAAATTCCAGAATTTACGGTGGAATCTAGAGCCACAAAGGTAAAGCTGAAGCTTTGAGGGTTTTGGTGAATCAGGCATGATTTTTTTGAGAGGGTCGTCCCCTCAAAAATTCATGCATAAAGCCAGAAACGCCGCTTTGAGCAAGCAGCCATCGCTTCCTCGGATCACCCTCGACGCACACGCGTGATCACTGTCCAACCTTCCGCCTCGCCGAGAGACTTAACTGCCCTTAAATTCAGTTGAGTTAATGCCGATTTATCCAGAAGCAGGTAGGGGTGGGGCGATCGCCGCCAAATTCGCTTAAGCCGCTGTGGGTCAGCCAGATGGATGGGGCGATCGCTGTAGAAATTTAAAGAGGGGCGGTTGTAAGGATAGGAGGTGTAGACCTTCTCCCCCACAGGCACTTGCTGAATCAGAGCGGCTACAGGCTTGACAGGATATGCCTCTGCCAATTCCCAAACCCAGTGCCCCGAAGCCACGAATAGCAGCAGCGAAACATAGGTTCCCCAGATCAGCACAGGCAAAAATTGAGAATCCCGCTGAGTCAGCAGAACGGCAGTTGCGCTCAAGGTCAGGGCGATCGCCCCAAACACAATCTGCACATCCGCTTGCGCCCTAAAACCAAAATAGATTACTCCAACCCAACCCACGAGCGCCAAGCAGGTAAACAGCCATACCCAAACGCGGCTGTAGAGCGGGGCAGGAAATTGTTTCACGCCAATATGCTTACCCTGCTGCCACAGCTCCGAGACGGCTGCCCCCTGAATCAGCGCCAGAGCCGGGTAGAGTGGCAGAACATACCAGGGCAGCTTAGTTGCCATCAGTGAAATGGCGACCAGATAGAGGCCACCCCAGACGATCGCCAGTTTTGCCCAGCTCAAGCTGCGGTTTTCCCACGCTAACTTGCACCCCATTGGCAAAAACAAGATCCAGGGCGCGTCATGTTTCAAAACCTCCAGCAGATAGAACCAGGGTGCGCCACCATGCTGTTCCACATCTGTCCAGATTCGCTGCAACGACTGATTAACCAGATTGTTGCCCCAAAAAGCTTGCCCATAGTGCAGCCACTGCGCTCCGTACCACAGCGCCACAGGGATATTGCCCAAAAGCAGCCCCAGCCAAAGAACAGGCAGCTTCAGCAGACGCGGCGTATCCCAGGCAAGAAACAGCAGCGCGATCGCCCCCAGCAAGACTCCCATCATGACGCCTTTGGTCAGGCAAATTAGCCCCAGACTCACGCCCATCAGCAGCGTGTAGCGGCTGTCCCGACGCGATCGCAGTGTTCCCAGCAGCAGCAGCGTCAGAAAACAGAGGGTTGCCCCATCTAGCATGGCAAGCCGACCGTTGCGAATAACAGGCAGCGAAGTCAGATAAATCAGGGCTGCGAAAACGGCTGCACGTCGCTGAAAAATCTCGCGCCCAATGCCATACAGCAGGGGCACTGAAATTGCCGTCAGCAGCGCTCCTGGCAAGCGCGCACTCCATTCGCTCACGCCCAAGAGCCTATAGAAAATCGCCACCATGCCATGTACCAAGGGCGGCTTATTCAGATAGGGTTCACCCCATAGCGTCGGATAGAGCCAGGTTTGCCATCCGTCAATCTCGCGAGCAACCTGCGCTACCAAACCCTCATCCCAGTCACGCAGCGCCAATCCGCCTAGATTTAGCGTAAAAAGAGCGATCGCCAGGACGCCTAAGCCCAGACTCCAGGCTCGGTCAATTTGGCGATCGCTCCATTGGCTCCATAGAATCCTTTGTAAAGGCATGAAGTAAAGGCATGAAATTCCAGATCAGAACTTCCCCGAACTAGGACTCTCGACGTAGTGCCGACTCCACCTGACCAAATTCTTGATCCAGGCGCTTCTTCAGTTTTTCGGGGACAGGACGATTGGGGTAGGAGGTATAGTGACCCGCCAGAGAGTTCAGCGCAGTTCGCATCGTCGTGAAGGAGTTGAGCTTGCTCAAGGCTCCATCTTTGCGATAGCGAGAGAAAAAGTCGTTGATTTGACTCTTAGCTTGCTCTTGGGCTGCTCCTCTTTCGGGTGCGTCTTTGGACAGCGCCAGAGAGGTTTTGAGGGTCTGAATTAGCCCCAAGGTGTCTTGGCGGTAGTCCCCTGTCAACCCAGTTGACGATGCGTTAGAGCAACCCATTAAACCGACTACCAACACTAAAGTCAGAGCTAAAAAGCGAGACAAAAATCTTTTCATAAAACCTCTTTCACAAAGCCTAGTCTTTGATACAGCAACCGCTAAGGCGGTTAGGACGGGGACATATGGGTGGGGCGTTTCGCGCCCCACCTATATGTCCTGAGCAAACTGGCGACAGCCATAACATCTGATGAGAACGCGCGGCAACTTTCTCTCATCACAGCTGGCAGAAAGCAAACGTTCTTGGCTATTTTATCGTGATTGGGGTACGGAAGGGCGATCGCCTCTTACCCTTCCGCTTGCGCCTGCCGCTTCCGCTCACTCAGCTTCAGCAAGATCTCTGCATGAACTTCGCGAGTGATGGGATAAAAATACGCCAGGATCAGACCCACGATCAGCGCAACAGTGGGTAAAGGCCCGATCGCCAGTCGGATGGCCAGCATAGCGCTTTCGGGCTGCACAGGGTTAGGCTGGCTAGCGCTACTCTCCACAAATCCTGCCAGGTTTAGCGTTTGCCCAATTACAAACAGACCGATCGCCAATCCAATTTTTTGCAGCAGCACCATAAAGCCATAGAAAACGCCTTCTCGTCGTTGTCCGGTATTCAGCTCATCTAGCTCAATTACATCTGGAATCATTGACCAGGGAATTAGGTAGGCGGTAGATACGCCAACGCCCGCCATGACTGCCAGCGGATACATCAGTGCCGACTGGTCAGGTCTTAGAAAAAACAGACCCGCCTGAGCAATAATCCATAGCACCATACCCATCGCGTAAACGGCTTTCTTGCCGAGTCTGGCGCTGACGGCACTCCAGACAAACAGCATCAGTAGCGCAGTGCCCTGCACGGCCAGCGCCACCAGCGTGAAAGTGCCTGAAGATAGACCCAGCCAATTCACCACAAAGTAGGGCAGAATAGCAGCCGTAATTTGCACCCCCAGCCAGGAGCAAAGGTAAATGCCGATCACGTACAGAAAAGGGCGATTGCTGAACGCAATTCGCAGCTGTTCTTTGTAGGGCAACGACTCAGAGCTTTCTATGGGGGCGATCGATTGCGCCATCCTACGGCTTCGTGCCCGCGTTCCAAACACGCACCAGTAAAGGGGTATCGTGGAGAGTAAGGCACAGATGGCACCCAGCCACAGGTATTGCTGCTGAGGGTCAGCAACCGTTTGAAAGATAACTTGTGCCAAAATCAGCGAGAAAATGCTGCCGCCGATCGAGAAGGCAAACCGAAAGCTGTTGAGGCTGGTGCGCTCGTTGTAGTCTTGGGTTAGCTCTGGGGTTAATGCCGTGTAGGGCAGGTTGACCATCGTGTAGAAACTGTTGAACAAGATGCCCACAATCACGTAGTACCAGAACAATCCCCACTGGTTGCTGGATGCATTTCCGCCAAAATTTGGCACAATCCACTGAAGGAAGTAGGTTAACCCAAAGGGAATTGCCCCCCACAGCATCCAAGGGTAGCGTCTGCCCCACTTTGCCGAATGGGTGCGATCGCTCAACATACCGATAATTGGGTCGTTAATCGCGTCCCAAACTTTACCGATTAGCAGAATGCTACCCGCTAGCCCTGCATTTAGCCCTGCTACGCTAGTGAAGAAAAACAATAGAAAAAATGCTAGGACATTTGCAGTAATAGCAGGACCCAAATCTCCAGCTCCGTAGGCAAGCTTAGTGCTGAGAGTCATCGGATCGGGCGGGGTCGGAGCCGAAGCAGGGTTCATAGTAGCGACACATACAACAAACTCATTAAAACACTAGCGCCACCTTTCAGCAGCGCCAATGTCTCAATAAAACCTTTGATGTATTGCTACTTAATAAAGTAGCCCGCACTAAGGTGCCGATTACGGAAGTGGATTAATTTCCTTCGCCATTTTCAGGAAGTCCTCTGGATTACCTGTTGGCTCAGCCGATTGGGGTTGGACAGGCTGAGACTCAGTCAATTCAAACTTGTTTTCGGTAGCGACAGCAGCAGCTTCTGCACCCGCATCCGTTTTATCAACTTCAGCGACTGAAAACTCTTTAGACAGCTCGTAATCTGCGTCTAAGTCTACTTTGAGCTTCTTCGTTTCACCCTTACTAATATCCTCTTTCAACTGCTCAGCATCAAAGTTAGTAGAGGTATCTAGATCTGCCATTGTGTCTCCTTCATCGCTTTTTAACGCTTACATTTAATCAGGTTCCACTTTACAGAAGATGCTTCAAAGCTTCGCCCCTCTTGAGGCAGATTTAGAGTCTCTTTCCTTAGAGTGATTGCGTTACCTCAAACCAAGCCAAACAATGGAGGCGAAAGCTTTAAATCATCGGGAAAAACAAATGTCTTCAGATAGCAACACTCAACTTTTTTCAGAAGCAACACATGATGTTTTCAAGACCTATTCGAGCTTAGATACAGATGCCAAACTGGCTTTGCTCTACTATGTTTATGAAAAGATGGGCAAGTCAATTACTCCAGCCGCACCCGCCGCAGCTGACCCTGAGCTTGCGCCTCTGCTGCTGGGAGACTTTTTTAAGCTGTCGGGTGAAGATCAGCTTGCCATCATGCGCGAGGTCGTGAATGGTGAAGATACTGAGTATTCTCAAGCCTATGGCGCTTTGGCTCCCAATAATCAGCTGCTAGTTTGGTATGCTTGGGCGCAGGGCATGGGCAAAACTGTGATTGATATGCCAGGAAATTATCAACCCGTAAAATCGATCGCTGACTCCCTCGCTCAGATCGAGAAATTGGAATTTCAAGAGCAAATCTCTCTGCTGAGGCAAATTGCAACTGAGATGGGACATAGCAATGTTCAACCCATTCCAACTCAAGCCGAGACAGGTAAAACCTCCAGCTTGTAGGGCAAAAGTCGAGTCCATGATGCGTTGTAGGGTTAAAAACAACGTTAGGCAATCGTAGGGCAACTCTAGCAAATATTGGTAGCGCTCCAGCATCTTTTGCTTGCCTTAACCTGTCCGTCAATTCTATGTCAAGTGGCGATTGGGTTTGCCCAGTCTTACAGCGCCACGCGCTTAGATTCAATGAGTGATTTTTGGAGAGTCGCGCGGAGCGCGGCTCTCCAAAAATCACTCGTCGTAACTGCAAGTACGCGGTGCCGTAAAAGGATGTTGAGGAGTGTTAACAAGGCGTCCGTTTAGGTGCCAAGCATCACTAGGATTTGCCTTGCAGAGAACGTAGTAGGACAATACTTCAGCAAGATTCTCTGTAGGGCGAACCTTGCTGAAGCAAAAGAGAGGGGTATCATCTTTTCAAGGATGCCCCTCTCTTTTCTGTTTCCATTAAGCTACAGCTCCATTTACTCCAGAATTCACTGTGATCCTTCTACCTGCCCTGCTCACTCCCGTATTTCAACTTCTGCTGGTTGAAGCCAGCCCGATTTTAGGTGATGTATGGATTGATTTAAGCGCCTTGGTGCTGATGCTCGCGATGTCCGCCCTGTTTTCGGGATCAGAAACCGCTATTACGGCATTAGACAATCTGAAGCTGAGAGCCTTGATTAAAGAGCAGGGCAATCCTAGCGGAATTTTCTCTTTAGTGCTAAAAAATCGAGCTAGGTTTATTACGACGCTGCTGATCGGCAACAATCTGGCTAATAATTTTTCAGCCATCCTGACCAGCAACCTGTTTGCAATTTGGTTTGGCAGCAACGAATCGATTTTGGCGGCAACGCTGGTGGTGACAGTACTGGTGCTGATTTTTGGCGAAATTACGCCTAAATCTCTCGCCATTAATAACGTCATGCCTATTTTTAAAGCAGTAGTACGACCCATTTACTGGTTGTCGAAAGTGCTGTCTTGGCTGGGGATTACCTATTTGCTAGAGGCGATCGCTCAAGTCGCCATTGGGGCCTTTGGCCATTCCACTCAGCAGGGAGAATCTGTGAATGACCTTCAGCTCATGATTGATATTTTGGGCGGTAAAGGACAGCTTGATCTAGACAAGCGACAGTTGCTCAACAAAGCGCTGATGCTCGATCGCCTGACGGCATATGACGTGGTTAAACCCAGAGTAGACATGCGCACTATTTCCCAAGAGGCGACGCTGCAAAACTTGGTGGATTTGTGTCTAGAGACTGGCTATTCTCGAATTCCCGTCCAGGAAGAATCTAAAGATGAAATCATTGGAATTGTACATCTCAAGCGAGCGCTTCAGGCGCTTCAAACCATGCGAGGAGAAGGACGAGAGAACGTTCCAGTAACTGTGGCAATGGATGCGCCTGTATTTGTCCCTGAGGTCAAGCGGGTCACTGACCTATTGAAGGAAATGCTGCAACAGCGGCTGCACCTGGCGATCGTTGTGGATGAATATGGCGGCACAGTAGGGCTACTCACCCTAGAAGACATCCTAGAAGAGTTGGTTGGAGAAATCTATGACGAGAGTGATTTTCCCTCACGTAGCCATCATCGCAATCTGAATGCGCCTAGAGGTCAGCATCGCCTTAACTAAACGTAGGAACTCAACATCCTGCTTCTCAAAAAGTTATGGAGAAATATTGGGGGTTTTGCTTACCATCCTTAGCTTAGCTATGCTACGATAAATAGCTGTGGAACAAACGGGTCGATGCCCGAGTGGTTAATGGGGGCGGACTGTAAATCCGCTGGCTACGCCTACGCTGGTTCAAATCCAGCTCGGCCCATCCACATTTAGGCTGCGAGTTTTACTGATTGTGTCTTAGGTAAGTTAAAATTGCTTTGGATGTAAGAGGTATAAGCTCAAGGCTGCTTTTTGCCCGTGTGGCTCAGTGGTAGAGCACACCCTTGGTAAGGGTGAGGTCATGAGTTCAATCCTCATCACGGGCTTAAGTTGAAAAGTAGTTCTAGTAAAGGCTTCAGCGGTTTCCCGTTGAGGCTTTTTTAGTAGTACATTCTGAGTAGCCTATGACAACCTAAGACAGGTTTACCCTATCCATACCCTTAAAATTGGTATCTCAATTGGTATCTAGGTAAAAGGGTATGGGAAAAAAATCACAGCATGGGACGGTTGCCATTAGCCCATATAAGGATCGGCTGAGGCTGCGGTGGAGTTACCAAGGCAATCGATATTGTCTATCACTTGAGTTGCCTGACACTCAGGTAAATCGCGTTGTAGCTAGGGGGAAGGCTTCAATTATTGAAGGCGATCTGGTCACTGGTAACTTTGACAAAACGCTGACAAAGTATCGTCCTCAGCAGCAACAAGCATCATCAAACCTTTCGATCGCTGAACTGCTAAGGCGGTTCACAGAATATAAGCGGCGAAACCTGTATGCTCGATCGCTGGACAAGTTCAAGGCATTGCACAAGCCAATCACTGAGTTTTTCAGTGGAAAATCTGCTGCATCTATCGATGAGGAATCAGCAGATAATTTCAGGATTTTCCTTGCTCAGAGGCTATCGCCAGCAACGCAGCGCGAACGCCTCACAACGCTGAGCGCTTGCTGGAAATGGGGACTTAAACAAAAGCTAGTCACCCAGAATCCCTGGACAGAATCGCTCAAACGGGTGAAAGTTCCTCCATCACAGAAGCCCAAACCATTCACGAGTCAGGAGATACAAGCAATTTTGACCGAGTTTAGGGGCGATCGCTACTATGCTCATTACGCTGATTTTGTTGAATTTCTACTCTCTACGGGCTGTCGGATTGGGGAAGCCATCGCGCTACGTTGGGGGCATTTAGAAGATGACTGCTCTAAGGTCTGGATTGGTGAAAGTATTTCCCGTGGTGGCATCCGTAAGACAACCAAAACGAATCGAGCGAGACGCTTTCGATTAACGCCACGGCTGCGACAGATGCTTCTTGATCGGTGCCCTGTCAACTGCCTCGCTGACGCGCTAGTATTTCCGGCTCCTAAAGGCGGAGTGATTGATGACCACAGATTTTGCAACCGAGCATGGCAGAAAATCATTGCTAAAGCAGGCGTTAAGCATCGGCATCCCTACAACTGCCGTCACACCTTCATAAGCCACGCATTAGCCAGGGGAATTGCCCCAATGACGATCGCAGAGATGGTAGGGCATGATCCAGAGGTGTTGTTCAAGCACTATGCCGCTGATATTCAAGGCGGATTGCAACTGCCCGATATTTTAGATGACCCCATGTAAAAGGTTACTTTGGTTACTCCGGTTACTCGAAGTCTGAAAGTCGCTATATGGGTGCATCTTTCAAGTATCTCTCTCTCTTTTATTTAAAGAAAATAGGTTACTTAGGTTACTTGAGATGAGGGAGACAGTTAAGACCCCACTCAATATCACCTCTCTCTCTTGTTAAACATAAAGCGCCAGCTTTAGAGCAATTGTTCTTTGCTAAACTGTTCATACGCAGGGCTTTTCTGCAACCAATCGCGCAGCCGTCCAAGTGACTGCTATTCGTAAAACATTAGTAGCTAATTGCGGTTCACTCTCAAGTATTGATGCCATACCATGTTTAGTCTTCATTGTTTTACGAATAGATGAGAACCTCAAAAGCTTCCCAGGCTGCTGAACGAGAAGCGATCGCCTCCCGCATTGTCGAGATCCGAGGATCAGGGGATGTGCTGCAAGGCTGCCGCCTAGACATGAAGTATCCAGGGGGAACAGCCAGTAGAGCTGCAAAAGTGACCCGCAAGTATGCCCAACTGTCGTCTGGTCGTGGGAATCTGCTGCCCAACGGGAGGAAAAGTCAGTACGTGGCGCTGGATGATATTCCCAAAATGCAGATGGCGATCGTCCGTGGCAATGAAATCACTCGGCTCTCAAAACGTCTGCGGCAGCTAGAGGCGATCGGCGGATAGCGCTATTATGACTGCTGATGTAAGCTACTGAGATCTCAACGCTCGATCAGTTACGAGAGACAAAAACGCGCCATTTGAGCAAATAGTGCAAGGAAAGAGTAGGGTTCGGGCTATTGCCAATAGCTCAGCGAGTTTCTGGTCAACCTGCATCGTAAGTTCAGCATCAAGCAATTTGCTCAAATAAGGGCAGGTGGAACGGGCAGCTTCGAGGATATATTCTGATGAATAAATGTTGAACCTCTCGATGATGAAATTAGGAATAAATTATACACCGACATAACTAAAGGCAGCCCAGTGGAAGGGATGGGCAAAGTAGTTGGGGGCAAGTAGTATGAGGGATTGAAAAATGTCAGGGTGAGTACCCTGAAAGTATTTTGCTTTTTGCTGACTCGTGGTATCTCGCATCCATAGTTGCGCCTGACGCAGAGCATCTGCTGCTTCCCAACCTTCTTTTCGCCAGAGGTCGTAAAAGCGCACCAGCAGCAGCATGGTACTCAGGTCAGACACTGACCAAAGGGAGGCGACGACTCCAGCAACTCCAGCTTGGAGCAATCCTGTGGGCAGGCTGATCGCTTCGTCGGCGTTCTCTGTGCCAGCGAGTCCGGTTTCACAAGCGGAGAGGATAGCGAGGCGGATGCCGCCCTGTTCACTCAGCTTGAGGTCGAGGAGATCGCGCAGGGTGAGGAGTCCATCGCTCATGGCAAGTCCACTCGTGAGGGGTTCGTCTAAATTAGCGATGCCGTGGCAGGAGAGATGGAGGATGTTGCAATCGGGCAAGGCTGTCAGGACAGATTCGATCGCCGCTTCCTCATGCTTTAGAACTTTGTGCTGGGGGAAGGTGGCAATAGCAGCATTCACCTCACGGCTGGAGTTGGGCAGATCTTTGAGGGGATTGTCGATCGCCAAAATTGAATCGGCTCTAGTTCGCTGAGCAATATCCTTTGCTGCATTAATGGATTGAGCATTCGGGGCATAGGTGAAGTGAATCTCGTCTAGGGCGTAGCGTTTGCCATGAGGACGAGTTACATCTTTTGTCCAGGCGGCATGGAGCGGCAGTAAGCTGAGATATCCGGTGGGGATGAGAGTGACTTGCTGAAACGAGTGCTGTTTGAGGTAATCGATCAGCGGTGCCATCAACGGTTGCCAGAGTTGACGGGTGACTTGATCGATCGCATCATACCAACTTTGGCGATCGGTTCGGGATTGATCATAGGCGCTGAACCAAGCAGTAAGGACTTCTCCTAAACTGGTTTGAGTGAGATCATCCAGCCAAAGATCCACAATGCCAGTTTGAGTAACGATGAGGGCGAGGCTTCCGGTTGGAGTCGGCACAAGATACACCAGGGGAATGCCTGGGCGAATAGCTTGCTGAATATCATCAAAGCTAGGTTGAGCCAGAAAGTCTGCATAGCCCTCTACTTGGCGGATCTGTTCAATGGTCTGCGTCAGAGTTTGGCGCAGTCGCAAAGCTTCAGTGCGGAAGGCTTCTGGGGTGAGGTTATGGCGCTCTTCTGAGGTCATCCGCAGTCGCTGTTGGGTTTCCAGGTTGCGGAGCTGTTGAGTAATGTCTTGATATTGGGTGAAGAGAGCGGGATGCGTTTGCTGAAGTTGGCTGAGATTAGATCGATCGCGATCGAGGGTTTCGCTGAGGCTACGGGCACGACCTTGCTCCAGGGTGAGGGCAGCATCTTGCAGGTCGCCACTGCGAGCCAAAGCATAGGCAGCCTGACGGGGCAAATCTGCGGTTTCTGCCAGTTCAGCCGCTTTACCATCCAACAGGGTGGCGCTTTGGTAGAGGATTTCGGCGGCTTGGAGTGCTTTTTGGTAGATGGGGATGGCTTCTGCCCAACGGTTTTGCTCAGAGTAGAGGTTGCTCAAGCTGCGAGCTGTCATGCGACAGTTATCAGGCAATAATTCAGGATCATAAATTTCCAAGCTGGACTGATAGGCGGCAATCGCCCGCTCGATGTTCTCAGCCCGATTGCCTCGAATACGATTCTGGTAGGCGCTTGCCAGGTTATGCATGGTTTGTGCCCAATCGAGGGGCATCGCTGGCCGCGTCCTCACCGTCAAGGCTTGCTGATAGGCGACAATCGCTTGCTCGATGTTTTCAGCCCGATCGCCTCGAATGCGGTTGGAGTAGGCGTTTGCCAGGTTATGCATGGTTTGTGCCCAATCGAGGGGCATCGCCTGCTGCGTCCTCACCGTCAAAGCTTGCTCATAGGCGGCAATGGCTTGCTCGATGTTTTCAGCCCGATCGCCTCGAATGCGGTTGGAGTAGGCGTTTGCCAGGTTTATTATGGTTGTGGCCCAATTGACAGGCATCGCTTGCTGCGTCCTCACCGTCAAGGCGTGCTGGCAGGCATCAATCGCTTGCTCAATGTTTTCAGCCCGGTCGCCTCGGATACGGTTGGAGTAGGCGACTGCCAGGTTCATCATGGTTGTGGCCCAATTGACAGGCATCGCTTGCTGCGTCATCACCGTCAAGGCGTGCTGGTAGGCATCAATGGCTTGCTCAATGTTTTCAGCCCGGTCGCCTCGGATGCGGGAATAGTAAGTAGTTGCCAGGTTCATCATGGTGAGTGCCCACCCGAGGGGCATCGCTTGCTGCGTCATCACCGTTAAGGCTTGCTGGTAGGTAGCAATGGCTTGCTCGATATTTTCGGCCCGGTCGCCTCGGATACGGTTGGAGTAGGCGTTTGCCAGGTTCATCATAGTGGCTGCCCAATCGAGGGGCATCGCTTGCTGCGTCCTCACCGTTAAGGCTTGCTGGCAGGCATCAATCGCTTGCTCGATGTTTTCAGCCCGATCGCCTCGGATACGGTTGGAGTAGGCGTTTGCCAGGTTACTCAGGGTTTGTGCCCAATCGAGGGGCATCGCTTGCTGCGTCATCACCGTCAAGGCGTGCTGGTAGGTAGCAATGGCTTGCTCGATGTTCTCTGCCCGGTCGCCTCGGATGCGGTCAGAGTAGGCGACTGCCAGGTTTATCATGGTTATGGCCCAATCGACGGGCATCGCTTGCTGCGTCCTCACCGTCAAGGCGTGCTGGTAGGCGACAATGCCCAATTCTAGGTTGAGCCAGCGCTTCCCCAAGGGAAATTGCTGAATCAGATTGCCAAAGTTCATGAGAACAGCCGCCACAAACTGCTGTTGCTCAGGGTTGCCTGCCAGCAATGCTGCTGCAATCTGGGGCAAGGTTTGCAAAAGCGTTTCATTCAACTGATCCTGGTGCTGTGCCAAAAAGGGATAAACCTGCTGAGCATTGCCCTGGCTGTCTACCACAAGCTGCAAGACTGCTAGTAGAAATGGGTCTGCATTCTCTAGATTCCCTTCAGTCTGAGTGCTGGTGTCTCCGAGTGCTGTTGCCAACCGTTGGGCAAACTGCCGCAACCATTCTGCCTTAGAGTTGCCCTGCTGCTCTAGCCGATCGGCATATTGCTGCATCACCCCCAGCAATCCCGCATCGACTAGCTCCGTCTGTTGACGCAAAATCGTGCTCTCCTCGCCATCTGCACAGCTCAGGATCTGCTCAATTAGCGCCACATACGCCTGAATTCGCTGCTCATCCATCACCTGCTCTCCTCAATGGGGCACAGCTCATAATTACATGGACGTTCCAGCTCATTTCGGGGAATTCAGAAAACCTTCCAAATCCAAACGGTGCAGAGCTTCGCTCGTTTTGCGTCGTTCAAACGGTCGTCTTCTCCACAAACTGCTCCACATCACTCAAGCGAAAATCTAGCGCTTTTTCAGCATGGAGCGATCGCCCCCAACAGCAGCAGCCAAGCGCTCCCCATCAGCAAAATGGGTCATCCCCAAAACCGCTCTCATCCATCATCAGCCCCCCTTCTCAGACCCCGCAGCATCCCGCCTCAACACAAAAAAGAAAGGTTGGGGCACTCCCTTAAAGTCCATCAAACCCAACACAGTATTGTCATCTACCCTTCTAAAAATGTCACAAATGGGCAAACGATCGTAAATCATCGTTGCACTCACCTTCTGCCGATACTCCATCATCCGCACCCGAGCCTGACTGGCCTCGGTCTTCAATAGCCAAGTCATAGAGCGGAAAACAGGTTTCATCGCCCGCTGCTTAAGACCCGGCATCAGGCCCGACAGATACAGCCCCAGATTCATCACCAGTGGATTAGGGGAAACCTTAAATACCTGATTATTACCATCCAAAAACAACAAAGGGTGAACTCGATCGGCATCAATAAATTCCTTCCCATACCAACCCGTCACCTCCAAAAGGTGATTCAGCAGGTGATCAGTCTGCACTTCAAATCCCCGCCAGCGACCCATCATAAATTCCAGGTTCACAGGCTCCAACCCATCAAAAAGCTCCAAGGCTTCCTCTGTTGAGGTTTCGCCCCCTTGCAGCATGATGTTGAACTTTTCCAAAGTGCTCATCACGGCTTCATTCCTCTAACCCACTCAAGAGCTGCCCCGCTGTCAGGCTAAACGCTTCAGCAAAGGCGGGCGCAGGAATCCGATCGCCCCATCCTTCGCCCCATCCTTCAAACACCGCCAAAGTGCGATCGGCAAAATAGACAAAGACCAATTTCTCCTCTGGGTCAAACGGCTCAAGCTCACTCAAGCGAATTTTAGATTGTGAGTCTATCCTAGAGGATGAAAGCATTTTAATTCTGTCTTGAGCCATGTCAATTGATGTGGCTTTTCTATTGCCCTAACGCCACTGACTACAAACCTCCCGCATGGCTTGCACCATTTGCTGCAAGGCTGCCTTACCTGCTAGAGCGGTAATTAGGGGTTCCATCTCTACCAGGACTGGCATCAATTCTGAGCGCTTGAGGCGTGACAGGATATGCAGAGTGTTACACCAACAATCAATATCCGATGAAACAAGGTGCAGCCTGGGTAGAAATCCTGCGAATGCGGTTGCTTGATAGTAACTATCCTGAATCTGGCGGGTCATCTCTAAGGCTTCGCTCAGCAGTGATTCTGGCAGATGGGGCACCAACTCACGCAACGCACTCGATCGGGAAAACTCATCCTGAATCTGGCGGGTCATCTCTAAGGCTTCGCTCGCTAGCTCTGGCAGATGGGGCACCAACGCACGCAACGCACTCGATCGGTAAAACTCAGACTGAATCTGGCGGGTCACTTCCAAGGCTTCGCTCGCCAGCTCTGGCAGATGGGGCACCAACGCACTCAACACAATCGATCGGGAAGACTCATCCTGAATCTGGCGGGTCATCTCTAAGGCTTCGCTCGCTAGCTCTGGCAGATGGGGCACCAACGCAATCAACGCAATCGATCGGGAAGACTCATCCTGAATCTGGCGGGTCATCTCTAAGGCTTCGCTCGC
>NZ_JCACIN010000076.1:0-29334 GCF_059504425.1 Drouetiella sp. | reverse complement strand
ACGGCTTCAAGCACCTTAAAGCAGAAGCCGGAAGATGTCAAATGGGTTCTATAAAGCGCGAGAGTACTTTATGCAGAAGAAATCCATTGTCCGATTAAGCGAAGACGAACGGTGTGAGATAAGTGCAGTGATTAAAAAACTCAAAGGCAGTAGCCAGAGAGTCAGACGTGCTCAGATCCTGCTAAAAGCAGATGTCGAAGGAGCGAACTGGACAGATGAGCGAATTGCCGAAGCCTTCGGTTGTCGCACTAAAACCGTAGAAAATATTCGGCAACGATTAGTTGAGAAGGGCTTTGAGGAAACACTCAATGGTGCCCCTCGCCTGAGACCTCCAACTGAAAAACTTCTCGATGGAGAACAGGAAGCTCGGATCATTGCCCTGCGATTGGGATCACCGCCGAAAGGGTACGCGAACTGGTCACTGCGGCTATTGTCACGCAAAGTTGTTGAACTGGGCATCACCGATAGCATCAGCCATGAGACAGTCCGACGCACCCTTAAAAAAATGGGATGACCAATCGTAAGATTCAGTATTGGGTGATTCCGCCGACTGAAGATGGTGAGTTCGTTGCAAACATGGAAGCGGTGCTCGATACCTATGCCCAACCCTACAATCCAAAGTGTCCGGTGATTTGCATGGACGAACAACCAGTGCAGTTACAAAAGGAGGTTCGCACACCCATTGCTGCAACAGCCAAGCAGCCCAAACGAGCCGATTACGAGTATGAGCGTGCCGGAACTGCCAGCATTTTTATGTTGACTGAACCCTTGGCAGGTTGGCGGGAAGTGAGCGTTCGGCAAAGACGCACGAAAGCGGATTGGGCAACCGAAATGGCTCAACTGCTGGAAGGGCGCTATGCCGACTGCGAAAAGGTCATTCTCGTTTGCGACCCATTGAACACCCACACTAAGGGTGCCTTCTACGAAGTCTTTGAGCCTCAAAAGGCACGTCAGTTGGTGCAGCGCATCGAGTTTTGTTACACCCCCAAGCATGGCAGTTGGCTGAACATCGCTGAAAACGAATTAAGTTCAATGACGCGCCAGTGTATTGCTAACGAACGTTTTGGTGACATCGAAACCCTACGAGAGGCAACGGCGGCTTGGTCAACCGATGTTAACAACACGCAACGGGGTGTCGTAGGGCTTTGCCCCGCCGAAGGCGTATGGCAGATGAAAATCGATGATGCTCGATGTAAACTCATCTCTGTTTACCCTAAAATTAAGCTGTGACGCAGCACTAGATGGGTTCACACTTTTTACTGAGCGATCGCAGCATGTTCAATGACTGCGGCGACGGCATCTGGATGGGAAACCATCACGACATGGGACGCGCCATTGACGACGACTGTCTCATTAGAGTTAGCTCGCTCTGCCATAAATGATAGGGCGGCGGCTGGGATATTGAGATCGCGATCGCCATAAATAAACCAGGACGGGACAGACTTCCATGCGGGCACCCCAGAGGCTTCGTTCAATGCAGCTTCCGTAATTGGTCGTTGGGTACTCGCCATTAACTGCGCGTCATTGACGGGCACATCTGCGGCAAACTGCGCGCGGAACTTGTCTTGTTGGATGTAGAGGTCTTTGCCACCATCCGGCAGGTCAATCAGGGGCGCGAGGGTTGGTGCGAGGGTGCTGCCTGGATAACGTCCTGAGAGTTCAACCGCCGTCTCGCTCGCATCAGGTGCAAAAGCCGCAACATAAACCAACGCCTTCACGTTTTCGTTGTCCTTGACCGCATTGGTAATCACTGCACCTCCGTAGGAGTGACCTACGAGCACAATGGAACCTTCAATATTCTGGAGAACGCTAGCGACATAATCGGCATCGCTTTTGACTCCACGCAGGGGATTGGCGACAGCAACCGTTGGGTATCCCTTTGGAATGAGCTGGTTCAATACACCGTTCCAACTAGAAGACTCGGCGAATGCACCGTGGACCAGGACGATGGTCGGTTTACTGTCTTGGGCGCTGGCAGGATTCATGACGGCTCCTAAAGATGTGATGATTGTGGTGACTAAAAAGAGTGCGACGATGAGAAACAGCCGGATGCCGTTCTTGAGCGCGAACCTATTCATGGCTTGGTTTCCTTCGTGTTGGTTGATTTCGTGAGATAGCCTTTGATTACGCAACGTGAGTGGTCATAAAACGACGGATGTGCTCCGCGATCGCATCTCCACACTCTTCCAGGTCGAAGTTTCCAGTATTGAGGAAGGTGTCGAGAGTTAAACACTAATTTAGGAATGCAGTTGCTACTTAAATGTCAACTGCTGAAGTTCCTTTTGATTCCAGTTGCCTAACCTGGCGGCAGCTTCGTAGGTGCTTTGCAAGAACTCTAACAACATCTGATCCGGTGATTCTGCCTCACGGACAGCGTCATAGGGCAAAATAAACTCACCCAACTCTTTATTGTAAAATGCAGCATCGGGACGAACCTCAGCCTGCTGAAACCCATCGGGTTCTGGGTACGCATAGGAATAAAACGCTGGGTATGATAATCCGGCTCCGGGCCAAAATCCGGCACTACTGACTTCCTGGGAGTAAGCTTCCTGAGCCACTGCATCCGGCAAATTCGGCACCCCTCCCGAATGCTCAGGAGCCGATCGCCCCGAAAAGCGAGTCACTGCTAAATCAAAACTCCCCCAGAAAAAATGAACCGGACTAACCTTGCCGGAAAAATGTGAACGAAATTCCCGAAAGACGCGATCGGACTGTAGCAGCACTCGCCAGCATCGATTGGCATAGTCCGCATCATAAGCAGCATGGGTTTCATCCTGCTCAAATCGAATTGGGTCAGGGACTTCATTCGGTTTGGTTTTAATGGTGATGTGAAGATCTAATTCTCTCAGAGTTTCCATCACCGTCTGATAGAAATCAGCAACAGAACGAGGGTAGAGTGCGATCGCCCGTCTTGCCCCTTCGCTGGTTTGAATCAGCAGCTCATGATCAATGAAATCGAAGTCGATTTGAAAGATCCGGCTGCCATAGGGAATCGTGGAAGTGGTCAGTCCCCGAACGGTTAAATAGAGGGGAATATGCCAGGAATGATTAATCCACGGAGTTTGGGCAAATCGGATTTTGCCGATGATTTGCGTCCACATGTGCAAGGTGGTATAAGTCTCTTGCCATGCGTCTAGGGGTAAATTCGGCCAAATATCTATTGGAGCAGGCTGATTTGACATCGTGGTTTCCTCGCGAGTAGAAAAGGGGGGCGTGATCAATAGGTCTTCTGTTGTTTGTCGGCAAAACACCACAGCCATTGTTCTCCCAATTCGGCTGAACTAATCACCGCATGTCCACTTTCTTCATAATGATGGCGTGCATGCTGATTTTTGGATGAGTCGCAGCACAACATTTTGCCGCAGGTTTGACAAATTCTTAAATGTACCCAGCGATCGCCAACTCGTAGGCATTCCTCACAGCGGAATACCGGGTAATTGGCTTTTGAAATCATAGTCTCTAGCGTTAGTTCGTTCAGGTGTTGACAAGACATGGAGGATTCCTGTGAATGTGCAAGATATGTAATTGATCAAGTAGGATACAGCCATTTGCGAAAGAGTTGAGTGAGGCGCGGCATAATCACGTAGGTCAGCAGGGCAACCGTTAGACCTGTAACCAACAACGTTCTGAGCAATATCGGAAGCCCAGCCAGGAGCGGTACTAGCAAACGATTGAGAATAGATATCGTAAAAAACACTCCCAGCCATGTCACGATCGCCATTTTGTAGCGCGGAGGTGGAGCCTTCATCGGTTTGTTGGGAAGCGTAAACCAGGTTTCTAAACCCGTTAGAGTTTGAATGGTTTCAGGCTTTTCAATCAAGGGCTGTAACCGCTCCAACCATTCCTGCCGTACGCTGGATTCCAGCCAGGTTTTGAGGTTGTTGTAATGATCAAACCTGAGAATTGCCACATATTCAGGATGAGCGTGATCACAGGGTCGGATCACGCTGACTCCTAAGTGTCCCTTAAATTGATGGGCAGCCGTCGCAATTCCATGCAACCACTCCTCATATCCCTGCTCACGCCCAGGTCGAATGAAGTGAGAAATGATGGCGGTTACCTGGTGAGTTTCTTCATCTGTACCTACTACCAGCGGATTTAGCATTACACATGACCTCAAAAACTCTAGCTGCAAGGAAGTGATGGTGGTTAATGAGCGATCGCTGGCGATCGCCCCTATTCTATGCACGAAATCATCCAGTGCTGCTGCAATGCCGCAAATGAACTGGATCACTGAGCAATGACAACATCCACTCAGTTACACACGAGTCATGAGGCGTTCGCGATTGGCAGAGCCAGCATTTGATGTTGCTGCATAGCTCGTCATTAGGTTTTTGTAGCCAGGAATAAACTCTGCAAGGAGATTACCTAGCCCTTCAATATCGTTACGCCAATCACGGTGCAATTCACCCACAATGCTAAACCAATTGACCAATGGAGGAATTGCTGACCTGTCCAGGTTTGCCGTCCGCTGGAGGGGTTGTTGCAAGGAGCTGAAGTTCCCATGCAAGGGCCACTGCACTAGCACCGCCATGCTCAAGAAGAATCTCTGATACACTCGCAGATGTCTCTGTGCGTGCCCAGTCACGTTGCCATTCAGCAAGTACAGCCATCCAGTTGATTGGAACTGCACCCGCCTGAACCATACGGCGAACCGCCATGTCATGAGCTTCCGCAGTAACACCGCCCGAAGCATCGGTAACGATGAATACTTCATAACCTTCACCCAGCGCCTGGATTGCTGGCATTGCGAGACAGATCTCAGTCCAAAGCGCAGCAAGGATAAGTTGCTTGCGGCCACTTTTCTTCACTATATCTGTAACGTTTGGATCTTCCCAGGTATTGATGAAAGTGCGGTTGATCGGTTTTTGATCAGGAAAAACATCCTGTAGTCCCTTAATGATATAACCCCCTCCTTCTTCAATGACTGTGGTCAGGATTGTGGGTACGTTGAACACCTTTGCCGATTTGGCAAGACCAATCACATTGTTAATGATCATCGTAGGTTCATGACTGTTCAAGTTGGTGAACTGATAGGGCTGGTGGTCAATCAGTACCAGGATGCTGTCTTCTGGACGAAGCAGTCCTTCCAGTCCGATTTTTTGATTTTTAGACATTGAACTCTCCTATTTGAGCGATTAGTGAATGAGGAATTGCAGAATGAAGTCAAAAGCTAAACATCTCTGCTTGTGCGCAAGACAACTTCAAATTTCACCACTTAAGATCCGCGAGTTAAGCACAGAGTTAAGGCGTTCGCGTCGCGTGTGCCCAAAGGGCATTCGCTTCACTGTGCGATCGCTCCTAATGCTTTCAATGTCGCTGCTTGAGTGTGCGTTGATCCAGTTGCACCTTGAATATTCATGCCTTCAAGCATAGAACCGTGCAATTTACTTGCTCGATCCAGTTGCATGACTGTTTGCACAAATTCACTATAGGTGGTCGCCTTCAAGCTGTCGCCTATAGCAAGTTAAATTTTTTATAGTGCAAATTGATAGATTAGCCATGCCATCGCGGAGTAGAAGGCTGGCTCTAACTTAAGTTAGAATCTGAATTTGATCGAAGGCTACTGAGTGGATTAATTACAAGTCAAGATATAAAGATCTACACAAGGAGCTTAATTTTCTGGAGTTTGGCAAGCGATATACTTTGGGAAACGGATGACAGTCCTTCATCGGGGGAGAATTCAATGATTACCCTGCCTGGAATTACTACCCACAGCAAAATCTATGAGAGCTTAGTTTCTTTGGTGTATCGGGGTATCAGAGAGCAAGATAACTGTGCGGTGATTGCCAAAGTTCTCAAGCAGGATTATCCCTCTCCTCAAGATTTAACTCGCTATCGGCAGGAGTATGAAATCACTCGTTTTCTCAACATTGAAGGCGTAGTCAAGGCATACAGCCAACAAGACTACCAGCGCACGCTGGTTATTCTTTTGGAAGACTTTGGTGGAGAGTCTTTAGAATACTGGATGCGGCAACAATTAGACTTCTGTCCCATGCCGCTGTCAGGTTTTTTGAATATGGCGATCGCCATTACTGATGCTCTAGGCAAAATCCATGCGGCTCATATCATCCATAAAGATATTAATCCTGGCAACATTGTCTTTAATTCGAAGACTGGCGTTGTTAAAATCATTGATTTTGGCATTGCCACTCGCTTCAGTCGCACCAATCCCACATTCAAAAGTCTCCATCTTCTAGAAGGAACCCCCGCCTATTTGTCGCCAGAGCAAACCGGACGAATGAACCGGATGCTCGACTATCGCACCGACTTTTATTCACTGGGTGCAACCTTCTACGAACTGTTGACGGGGCAACTACCGTTTCCCACTCAAGATCTCCTAGAGCTAGTCCATTGCCACATTGCCAGACCGCCGACTCCCCCACATGAATTGAACGCAACGATTCCCCAACCTGTTTCAGATCTTATTTTGAAACTGATGGCAAAGAATGCGGAGGATCGCTATCAAAGTTCTTGGGGCATCAAAGCAGATTTAGAACGCTGTGCCCAGCAACTGGCAGAAGTGGGTTTAATTGAACCTATGCCGTTGGGACTGCAAGATGTTTCCGAGCAGTTCCGCATTCCTCAAAAACTGTATGGGCGAGAAGCGAAGATTGCAGCATTATTGGCGGCGTTCGACAGGGTGGCAGGGAATGAGGGAGTAGGGGAATGGGGAAGTGGGGGAGCAGAAGAAGACATTACCCTACTACCCCATCGTGAAATGATGCTGGTCTCTGGTTATGCTGGCATCGGAAAAACAGCATTGGTACAGGAACTTTTTAAACCGATCACTGCAAAGCACGGCTATTTTATCTGGGGTAAATTTGACCAGTTCCGGCGCAATATTCCCTACAGCGCGATCGTCGATGCCCTACAAAAGTTGGTGCAGCAACTATTGGGAGAACCCAATGAGCAGGTGGAAGTGTGGCGATCGCGCCTGCTCACTGCTCTGGGCAGCAACGGACAAATCATCATTGATGTCATCCCCGAAGTTGAGTTAATCATTGGCAAGCAGCCACCTGTGCCCGAAGCTGGAGCAACTGAGGCACAGAATCGCTTTAATCTCACGTTTCAAAGATTTGTGCGGACGTTTTGTGCAAAAGAGCATCCCCTAGTCATTTTTTTAGACGATCTACAGTGGATCGATTCTGCAACGTTGAAGTTAATTGAACTCATCTTACTTGATGAGCAAATTCAGTATCTGTTTTTGATCGGAGCCTACCGAGATAACAAACTGACTCCAACGCATCCGTTGGTCTTAACACTAGAGAGCCTACGAAACCAGGGAGCAGTACTTCAGGAAATTACCCTGACTCCCTTAACGCTGGAACCGTTGACTCAACTGGTAGCTGAGACATTACATCGCAATCCTGATACCGTTCGTTCCTTAGCCCAAGTCGTGTTGCATAAAACTGAGGGCAACCCTTTCTTTGTTGGTGAATTTTTGAAGCTGCTGTGTGGCGAAAACCTGTTGACCTTTGATGCCCAACAGTTGAGCTGGCAGTGGAACCTAGCTGAGATTGAAGCTCAAGATATCACCGATAATGTGGTGGAGTTGCTGCTGCGTCAGTTGCAGAAATTGCCGGAAGCAACACAGCAAGTTCTCTCCATCGCTGCTTGTGTTGGGTCTGAGTTTGATTTAGAAACGTTGGCGATCGTTTGCGAAAACTCACCGAAAGCAATTTTCCAGGATCTACTAGCAGCAATACAAACGGGATTAATTCAACCTCTGTCTGAATTGGACGAAGACTTGTTGGTTCAAGAGTATAAGTTTCTGCACGATCGCGTTCAGCAAGCGGCTTATGCCCTAATTGATGAGTCGTGCAAACAAGTGGTTCACCTCCAAATCGGTCGCAATTTACTCGAAAAAACTTCACCGGAGCAACGATTCGATCGACTGTTTACTGTTGTGGATCATCTCGATCAAGGAACGGAGCTTGTCACTGCTCAACCAGAACGAACTGAGATTGCCAGATTGAATTTAACGGCAGGTCAGAAAGCAAAAACAGCAACGGCTTATGAAGCAGCTTTTAAGTATTTCACTACAGGTCTTCAACTTCTCGATACAGAGAGTTGGCAGAGTGAGTATGACCTGACCTTAGCGCTGTATTCAGAAGCAGCAGAAGCGGCGTATCTCCAGGGTCGCTTTGATGAGATGGAACAGTTGGTAGAAGTGGTGCTTGATCGTGGCAAAACAGCGGTTGACAAAGTGCAGGTTTACGATAGCAGAATTCAAGGATATTTGTCACAGGGCAACCTGAAAGAAGCACTAAAAACTGGATCGGAAGCGTTAAAGCTCTTGGGACTAGATTTAATAGAAAATCCAAGTCAGGCAGATGTTCAAAGGGAATTGAAGTCAACGACTGCATTACTTGCTGAACGAGAAATCGAAAACTTGATTAATTTAACAGAGATGACTGCACCAGAACCGCTGGCAGCTATGTCAATCCTGGCGAGTATGAGGTCTGCTGCTTTTATCAGGTCACCAGCACTATTTATGCTGATTACTTGCAAAACGGTAAATTTATCAATTAACTACGGGAATGCTGTCTGGTCACCACTGTTTTATGCTGGCTACGGGTTTGTTCTATGTGGAGTTGTTCAAGACATTGAATTCGGTTATGAGTTCGGCAAATTGGCTCTCAGTTTAGCAGAGCGATTGCATACCAGAGGAAATGCTAGAACCTTAATGTTTTCGAATGTCCATATCATGCACTGGAAGGTGCATCTTAGGAACACAATACCCATGCTGGTTGATGCCTATCAAAATGGAGTGAAAACTGGAGACTTTGAAACTGCTGGTTATACTGCATATTACGTGTGCTATTACTCGTTTCTTGCTGGAGAAGAACTCACCCAGCTGGAACAAAAAACAGCAACCTACAGCAAAGCGATCGATCAAATCAGACGAGAAAGCCCCTCGAATTGGCTAACGATATTGCGGCAGACCATTCTTAATTTGCTAGACAGGGCTGAGAATCCCAACCGCTTAATCGGTAGGCTATGTACTGAAGAGGAGGCGTTGTCATATGCTATTGCAATTAAAGATGGAACTGCAATCCAAATACTCTATTTGCACAGAGTGATGTTGTGTTATCTATTTGAAGAACACCATCAAGCTGTACAGACTGCTATTTTGGCAAGGCAACATTTTGAAGAGTTGACAGCAATAACGGTTCTACCTATATTCTGTTTCTATCATTCTCTAGCGCTTTTGAGCCTATCGCTTGAGGCTTCAAACTCTGAAAAAATAGCTTGGCTAAGTTGTGTTAGCTCCAACCAAGAAAAGATGCAAAAATGGGCAAGTCATGCCCCAATGAATTATCTCCATAAATTTTATTTAGTCGAGGCAGAGAAAGCGCGAGTCTCAGGGCAATTTTTTGAGGCTGAGGAGTTTTATGAACGGGCGATCGCAGGTGCTGCTGAAAATGAGTATATCCAGGAAGAAGCATTAGCTTATGAATTAGCGGCTAAACATTATCTAGCGCGAGGGCGGGAAAAGATTGCTCAGACCTACATGAAAGAGGCGCACTATTGCTACGATCGCTGGGGCGCAACCGCTAAAGTTAAAGACTTAGAAAACCGCTATTCCCAACTCCTCAATTCCAACCTGGTTCGGCAATTGAATCCAATCGTGACCGATGAAACGATTCTTCATCCAACTGCGGCGATCGATCTGGCTGCCGTAATGAAAGCAGCTCAAGCTCTTTCAGAAATAATCCATCTCGATCAATTGATTGCTACGTTGATGCAGGTGGTGATAGAAAATGCCGGAGCCGAAACAGGCGCTCTAGTGCTCCTGGAAGACGATCAGCTCACTGTGGTGGTTCAGTGCAGTGGGAGTAGACAATGCAACCTGGAAAAGATCGCTGTTGCTGACTGTGCAACGATTCCTGCCTCCGTCATTTACTCGGTAGAACGCACTCAAGAAACTCTAGTGTTTGATGATGCAGTCAGCGAAGCGTCTGTTTCAACTAATTCTTATATTCAACACCAACAGACGCGATCGCTCCTCTCTATGCCGATTCTCAAGCAAAATCAGCTTGTCGGTATCCTTTATTTGGAGAACAATCTCAGTACCGGAGTGTTTACCCGCGATCGCTTACAAGTCCTCAAACTGTTGATGGCTCAGGCAGCAATTTCACTGGAGAATGCTCGGTTATATGAACAGTTGGCAGACTATACCGAAACCCTGGAAAGGAAGGTAGAAAAGCGAACTCAATCCCTACAGCAGGAAATCGCTGAACGTCAACAGACCGAAGCCGCATTGAGACAAAGTGAAGCGAATTATCGCAACCTGCTACAAACTGCGAATTCCGTTATCATTCGCTATGATTCGCAAGGACGAATTCACTACATCAACGATTATGGAGTAAAACTCCTGGGCTATGAAGAACATGAGGTTTTAGGGCGAACTGTATTTGAAACCATCATTCCAGAAGCCGAACTTTCTGGACGCGATATGAGACCCTTTGTCCATGATTTACTTCGTAATCCTCAATCGTACCCGAAAGGCGAGGGGGAAAACCTATGTCGAGACGGTCGGCGCGTTTGGATGGAGTGGTCGAACCAAGCCATCTTTAATGAACAGGGAGAGGTCGTTGAAATCTTATCGGTTGGCAACGACACCACCCAGCGTAGACAAGCAGAAGAGGCCTTACAACGCAGTGAAGCCAAGTTCCGAGCTATCTTTGAAAACTCGCAGGTCGGCATCTACCGATCCCGCCTCTCGGATAGATTACTTCTCGATGCCAATCAACGCTTTGCCAATCTGTATGGCTTTGACTCACCAGAGGAGATCATTGGGATTGAACACACCGCAGGCTACTATGTCAATCCCAGCGATTGCCAACAATTCCTTGAGTTGCTGAAGCGGGATGGGGAAGTGCGAAACTTTGAAGCCCAGATGCGGAAACGAGATGGGACATTGTTCTGGGGACTTTTCTCTTCTTATTTGAATGCAGCCGATGAATACATAGAAGGTGTGATTGCAGATATTAGCGATCGCAAGCAAGCAGAAGCCGCGCTGCAAGCCTCTGAAGCAGAACTGCGGGCGCTCTTTTCCGCCATTCCTGATCCAATGTGTATCTTCAATGCTGAAGGGCAAGTGATCTGTGTAACCGAAGGGCATCCATCGTACAGAGATTTGTATAAAGAGGAGCTTGTTGGCAAAACACTGCATCAACTCTTTGCCAAAGAACAAGCTGATGAATTACTGGGCTACATTCAGCAGGTGCTGAGAACCCAACAAGTCCTCACCTTTGAATACAGCCAGTGGCTATCTGGACGAGAAATCTGGTTTTCGGCTCGCGTTGCCCCGATTCAGCACGAACAGGTGATTTGGCTGGCGCGAAATATTATGCCGCAAAAGCAAGCAGAAGCCGCTTCAATTTTGGAAGAGCGCAACCGGATGGCACGCGAAATTCACGACACACTCGCTCAGTCGTTTACAGGCATTCTGGCTCAGGTGGGAGCTGCTAAACAGATATTAGCGGATGATTTAGAAGCAACTCAGACACACCTAGACCTGATCAAAGAATTGGCACGAACTGGACTGGTTGAAGCGCGGCGATCGGTTGTCGCGCTCCGTCCTCAGTTTTTGGAGGAGGGCAATTTACAGAGCGCTCTACATCGTCTCATCGCTCAAATCAGGACTGCCGCAATGGATACCACTTTATATTATGAAATTGAAGGTACGGTGTATTCTCTGCCGACTGAAGTCGAGAGTAACCTACTGCGAATGGGGCAGGAAGCATTGACCAATGCGATTAGACATGCCAATGCTGACGAAATTCGAGTGCAGCTTATACTATCGCGATCAGGTTTGCTTGCGCGTAAGAGACAATGGGCAGGGCTTTGGAGTGGGGAGTATTCCATCCTCTGAGGGTTTTGGCTTACTAGGCATGAGCGAACGGGCAGAGCGCATCGGCGCACAATTGACGATTGGGAGTCAACCTGGAGAAGGAACAGAGATTATTGTCACCATTGATCGGGAGGCATCACAATGAGCCAAGCCATTCGGGTTCTGATTGCGGACGATCACGCCATTTTTCGGCAAGGTTTAGCCACGATTATTAACCGTGACCCCGATATGCAGGTGATTGCCCAAGCTGAAAATGGGGAACAGGCGATCGCTCTATTTGGGGAACACCAACCGGATGTCACGCTGATGGATCTCCGCATGCCTGAAGTAGAAGGAGTTGCCGCCATCGGTGCAATTTGTGCGACGGCTAAATCTGCTCGGATTATTGTACTGACCACGTATGATAGTGACGAAGATATTTACCGGGGATTGCAGGCAGGCGCAAAAGGATACCTGTTGAAAGAAACTGAACCTGATGAGCTTCTGAATGCCATTCGTACCGTTCATCGGGGTCAGAAGTACATCCCGCCCGATGTGGGAGCAAAGTTAGTTCAACGGCTCAGCAATCCAGAACTGAGTGAAAGAGAACTGGCTGTACTCCGTTCACTGGCACAGGGAATGAGTAATGCTGATATTGCGGCTGCTTTGAGCATCGGTGAAGGTACTGTTAAATCCCATGTCAATCGGATTTTGAATAAGTTAGATGTCAGCGATCGCACCCAAGCTGTGATTGTTGCCGTTAAGCGCGGCATTGTAAGTTTATAGGATGTACTTTCGATCAAATTCGGATTCTAACTTAAGTTAGAGCCAGCCTTCTACTTCGCGATGGCACGGTTAATCTATCAATTTGCACTATAAAAAATTTAACTTGCTATAGGCGACAGCTTGAAGGCGACCGCCTATATTGAATTTATGCAAACAGTCATGCAAATGGATCGAGCAAGTAAATTGCACGGTTCCATGCTTGATACAAATGTAAAAAGATGAGCGACGATCGTAGCTACAGTTCTTTACTTGTACCACCTTCAACCCAAGATCAGATTCAAGGTATTCTGAGTGCGAAGGTAGTGCTGGTGATGTACGGAGACTATCAATGCCCTAGAAGTGCGGACGTTTACAAGCTGATTAAAGCGATTAAACGAGAGCTTAGTGATGCTTTTGGAGAAGATTATTTATGCTTCATCTTCCGTCATTTTCCACAAGCACAGATTCACCCCTATGCTCAACGAGCCGCCCAAGCCGCCCAAGCCGCCGCTGCCCAAGGACAGTTTTGGTTAATGCACGACACTTTATTTGCCCATCAACAAAAGTTGGAGAACGGTTATCTTGTCGAGTACGCCAACGATTTAGGTCTTGACATTCCTCAATTTCTCAAAGAGTTGTCTAAACAAGTGCATGTCGATCGCATCAATGAAGATATCGAAGGCGGAATACAGAGCAGAGTGACGACTACCCCAGCCCTGTTTATCAATGGAATTCGGTATACCGAGCGCTGGAACACGACGGAGTTGATGGCAGCCATAATTGCTGCAAGTCATTAAGTTCCCCGATCTTTGCTCCCAATTCATATCTGACTTGCCTGTAAGTGCTGTAAGCCATCTAACTTTGATGACTAGATTTCGCCTGTTTCTCTGAACAAAATTTCCGCTTTTTGAACCATGCCAATAACTGAATTATTGCGTATTGATTTAGTCAATTACAAATCAGTATTTCATTGAGGATAACTCTATG
Source organism: Drouetiella sp. (assembly GCF_059504425.1). Lineage (NCBI taxonomy): Bacteria > Bacillati > Cyanobacteriota > Cyanophyceae > Oculatellales > Oculatellaceae > Drouetiella > Drouetiella sp. Next base: position 15,740 of record NZ_JCACIN010000076.1, on the reverse strand, counting down.
ACACATTTACTAGTACAAAGTAAGACTGATTCTGGGCATGAAAGTACACCTCAGACTGATTCTCTTCGCGACTCCTCAGTTAATCATGCCCTGATTGCGATCGCACAAGAAGTCACTGAGTTGCTGAGACAAGTTTACCCGATACAAACTGATGAAATTGAAACAGGAGAAACAGAATGATACTGCAAGATAAAGTGGCGTTAGTTACGGGCGGCACATCGGGAATTGGCAGAGCAACGGCGATCGCTTATGCCCAACAACAAGCAAAGGCGGTGGTGGTGGGTCGTCGAATTGATGAAGGTGAAGAAACTGTAAAAAATGCAAAAACCGAACACCGCTTTCCAGCGACCCACAACAGGAGCATTCCATATGACCCAGCGTGACGCCGTTTTCCCCGCCGGTCGGCATGACCTCTACACGTCACAGACCTATTCCGCAGCGATCAGATCAGGTGACCTCCTGTTCGTGTCCGGTCAAGTCGGCAGTCGCAGCGATGGCTCGCCCGAGCCGGACTTTGAGGCTCAGGTCCGCCTGGCACTCTCCAATCTCGAGGCGACCCTGCAAGCGGGTGGATGTGGGCTTGACGATATCGTCGACGTGACGACCTTTCATACCGATCCCGAGAATCAGTTCGGCACGGTCATGACCGTTAAAAGCGAAGTCTTCCCAGAAGCGCCTTATCCGAATTGGACGGCGATCGGCGTCAACTGGCTCGCGGGGTTCGACTTCGAGATCAAGGTCATCGCCCGTATTCCAGGCTGAATTCATCAGGCGGAGCGGGCGGCGGGATAACCCGACACTGCACTCGACCGGCCCGGCATTTGTCATCAGGGCGAAGCGATTCGCGGGCTTATTGGTAAGTAAATTCCCGATTTGACGACCACATTAGTAATCACATACGCAGTAAAGCACTATGTCACAAAAACTCTCAGAAAAAGTTGCACTCGTCACTGGCGGCACCAGCGGCATCGGACTTGCCACTGCTAAACGATTTGTCGCTGAAGGTGCCTATGTCTTTATCACGGGTCGTCGTCAGACTGAACTTGATACTGCTGTAAATGAGATTGGTAAGAACGTTACTGGCATTCAGAGCGATGTCTCAAAGCTGGCAGACCTCGATCGCCTTTACGCCACGATCAAGCAAGAGCAAGGCCGACTGGATATCATCTTTGCTAATGCTGGCGGTGGCGAACTTGCCCCGCTTGGTTCAATTACCGAGGAGCACTTTGACAAAACCTTCAACACCAATGTCAAGGGTCTACTGTTCACGGTGCAGAAGGCACTGCCGCTGCTGCCAGAGGGTGCTTCCATCATCCTGAATGCCTCAACGACTTCCATCAAGGGCACCCCGTCCTTCAGCGTGTATAGCGCCACCAAAGCTGCCGTGCGATCGTTTGCCCGCAACTGGATACTCGACCTCAAAGACCGTCGGATTCGAGTGAATGTGGTCAGCCCTGGTGTCACGCCGACTCCCGCTTACAATCTCTTGGGACTCAGTGAAGAGCAGTTGAAAGACTTTGTGGAAAGCCAAGCTAACACTATCCCCTTGGGACGAGTTGGCAAGCCCGATGAGATCGCCAAAGCCGTTGTTTTTCTGGCTTCAGATGACAGCAGCTTTGTAAACGGCATTGAGCTATTCGTCGATGGTGGCATGGCACAAATCTAAGAAGATGCTGTGTTCACACCAGCTAACAATGCAGCAGACGGTTTAAAGCCGCTAGCGCTGCGTTCGAGTTTCTTTGTTGCCGCTGCTTTGAGCCGTTGGGCGTTTTGGGTGATGTGAGGTGTGGAACGGATGACGGCTAAACTTAAGCAAAACAAACAGACGGTCACAGCATTTTATGACCTGATGTTCAATCAGTGTCAGCCCGCAGAAGCCATCGAGAAATATGTTGGCGACGTGTACATCCAGCACAACCCAGCGGTGGCCGACGGGAAGCAGGCTTTCATCGAATATTTCGAGAGGATGGCGAAAGAATATCCGGGCAAGTGTGTCCAGTTTAAGCGCGTCTTCGCTGAAAGCGATTATGTAGTCTTGCATTGCTACCAACAATGGCCAGACGACAACGACTGGGCAGGCATCGACATCTTCCGCCTGGATGATAAAAGCAAGATAGTCGAGCATTGGGACGTGCTTCAGACTATCCCGGAAGCGTCGGCTAACGATAACACGATGTTCTGAACAGTTGAGTGCTGGTAGTGTGAAGGCCGATTTGTACAACGGCACTATTTATTCTAAATCAAGGAGAGTTGGCACAGATGGAATCTATGAAAGCAGCCGTGTTAACTGCGTTTGGTGATGCTGAGAAGTTTGAGATTCAAACGGTTCCCACACCAACACTGAAGGCGGATCAGGTGTTAGTCAGAGTTTGTGCAACCTCGATTAACCCGGTCGATTACCAAACTCGTCGTGGTGATTACAAGGAACTGGTTCAATTACCCGCCATCCTTGGAGTCGATGTTTCAGGGGTGATTGAGGCAGTTGGCGAAGCTGTGACTGATTTCAAGGTGGGAGACAACGTGTATTACTCGCCGCAAATTTTTGGAGAATTCGGTAGCTACGCTCAGTATCATGTGGCTGATGCAGCGATTGTTGCATTGAAGCCTGCAAATCTATCGCACATTGAAGCAGCTTCTTTTCCGCTTGCAGGAGGAACTGCTTGGGATTGTCTAGTGGCTAGGGGCAATCTACAAGTTGGTGAAACAGTTCTCATCCATGCGGGTGCGGGTGGAGTGGGTTCGATCGCAGTTCAACTCGCCAAAGCGATAGGGGCATACGTTTTTGCAACGTGTAGTTCTAGAAATCGAGATTTCGTGACAGAACTGGGCGCAGATCGGGTGATTGATTACAAAAATGAAGATTACGTAGAAGTCATTCGTCAGGAAACAAATGGACTGGGTGTGGATTTAGTTCTAGATACGATCGGCGGTGAAACAATTCAGCGTAGTCTAGAAATCATTCGTCCCTTTGGTACGCTTACAAGTATTGTAGACATTGCAATACCGCAATCGCTTCTTAAAGCATGGGGCAAGAATCTGACGATTCATTTTGTTCTTTCACCCCAGTACCGAGCAAAATTAGAGGCTTTGACAAAACTCATTGAGCGTCATCAGCTTCGCCCAGTGATTGATTCAGTATTTTCTTGGGATCAGGTCGTTCTGGCACATCAGCGTCTAGAGCAGGGAGGAACACGGGGCAAGATCGTGCTGAAATTTACGGAAGATTAAACCAGCTTTACGAGGTTGGTAATTGCTAAACGGATCGGAGTTTGATTTTGTGCTGAAGGTCAATATTGATTGAAATAGGAGAAGCACAATGATACTGCTAGATAAAGTGGCGTTAGTCACCGGAGGCACATCGGGAATTGGTCGAGCAACGGCGATCGCCTATGCCCAACAACAAGCCAAGGTGGTGGTGGTGGGTCGCCGAATGGATGAAGGTGAAGAAACGGTTCGGTTGATCAAGGAAGCTGGCGGAGAGGCTGTTTTTGTGCAAGCAGATGTCACGAAAGAAGCTGATGTTGAAGCAATGGTTGATAAAGCGGTTGACGTTTTTGGTCGGTTAGATATTGCTTTTAACAATGCAGGAACTGTCGGCGAAAACCCTTCACTGATTGAGCAAACAGAAGCGGAATACGATCGCACGATGAACGTCAATGTCAAAGGCGTCTGGTTGTCGATGAAATATGAAATCGCTCAGATGTTGAAACAGGGGAATGGTTCAATCGTCAATATGGCATCTGCGGTTGGAATCGTTGCATTTCCTATTCAACCCCTCTACGCCGCGAGTAAACATGCGGTAGTCGGCTTAACAAAAGCTGCTGCGCTCCAATATGCCAAAGCGGGGATTCGCGTTAATGCCGTTGCACCAGCAGCAATCGAAACAGATATGCTTGAAGCCGCTACAGGTGGGCAGGATGAAGCCAAAGCTTACATAACAGGACTTCACCCGATCGGACGAATTGGCACACCGCTTGAAGTTGCAAATGCAGTTTTGTTTTTATCATCTGACCTGGCATCGTTCACAACAGGTGCAACATTGCTGGTAGATGGTGGGTTTGTAGCGCAGTAGGCGAACGACAGTGCGAAATGTTGCGACCAAGTGGCGATCGACCTGCATCATCCGCTCGATCACTCTCCGTGCCGTTGGTTTCTCATGGGCGTACCGATAATACGCCGTGTTTGATTGAGCAGTAATACATCTAAATGAGTCCATCATGACGACAACACTTGCAGGCAAAGTTGCACTGGTAACGGGTGGTTCTCGCGGTTTAGGAGCGGCGATCGTAGGGTATGCGAAAGGTGTCCAGCGCGATCTTGGTCCGCGCAACATCACTGTGTGCAGCCAGGTATCATGCCGACGGACATGGCAACAGCCGCAGCCGACAAATTGCCGGAAGCAGCGGAAGCGATCATGGATCTTCACGCCATCCGCCGGATCGCAACCTTGGAGGAGGTAGCGGCGACCGTTTGCTTCCTCGAAAGTTCAGACGCTGGCTACATCAGCGGCAATGTAGTGGATGTGTCCGGCGGATTCCAAATCTGAGCGTCGAAGTTTAGTCCGAAGCAGATCAAAACTTTTACACGCGCAATCAAAGGAAAAAAGATGAAAATACGCTATGGGTTTCGACAGGTCGGCGATGTCGAAGTGTTTTACCGCGAGGCGGGGGCAAGCGATGCGCCAGTGATACTGCTGTTGCACGGCTTTCCGACCGCCAGCCACATGTTCCGCGACCTGATCCCTCTGCTTGCCGATCGCTTTCGGCTCGTCGCGCCGGATCTACCTGGTTTCGGACAGACCAAGGCACCGCCACGCGGGACGTTTGACTACAGGTTCGACCGCCTTGCCAACGTGATTGAGGGCTTCGTCGATGCTTTGTCGCTCGATCGATACGTACTCTACATCTTCGACTACGGTGCGCCAGTAGGTCTGCGTCTGGCGATGCGCCATCCTGAACGGATATCTGCGATCGTCTCGCAGAACGGCAACGCCTACCTTGAGGGTTTCAGTGACGAATGGGGAGCGTGGGAGTCCTATTGGCGCGAGCCGAGCGCAGCGAACCGGGAAGCCTGCCGACCCTCACTCGCACCGGACACAATCCGGAGCTGGCAGTATGGGACCGGAGCCGATCCAACCCTTCTGTCGCCCGACGGCTACGAACTCGACATCGCCTATATGGGGCGGCCAGACGCGGAGGAGATCCAGCTCGATCTGATCCTCGACTACCGCAGTAACGTCGCGCTCTATCCAGCCTTCCAGTCCTACTTTCGCGAGCACCGTCCGCCGCTTCTCGCCGTGTGGGGTCGTCATGATCCGGCGTTTCTGCCCGCTGGTGCTGCCGCCTATCAGCGAGATCTCCCAGATGCAAAGATTCACCTACTCGACGCCGGACATTTCGCGCTGGAGACTCATGCAGAGGAGGTAGCAACGTTGATCCGAGCGTTCCTCGACAGAACGCTCGGATCAACGTTGCGTCTTGAAGGTGATTGCACAAGACTGAGTACCGCGCTGGCTACCGAAGCAGAATTAAAGCCATCTTAGAAGAGGCAACCGCGGCGATCGCTGAAAGCAACAATGGAGGCTTCTTGTTGTCCTGAAACGATGGTACGCAATGTGATGCTTGCCCTATCCTGAAGATTGCTGAACACAGCATTGTTAAGACGGTGCTCGATCGCTGCATAACAATTGTGATGCAACAGACAAAAACACATTATCAATTTACAACGGAGAGACCTCTCATGCCTTACATTACTGTTGGTCAAGAAAATTCTGCAACCATCGATCTCTACTACGAAGATCTTGGGACAGGGCAACCGATTGTTCTGATTCATGGATTTCCATTGAACGGACATTCCTGGGAGAAGCAGGTTTTAGTTCTACTGAATGCAGGATATCGAGTAATTACCTACGATCGCCGAGGATTCGGTGCTTCCAGCCAACCCTCGTTTGGTTATGAGTACGATACCTTTGCCGCAGATTTGAACGTGCTGATGACCAAGCTTGACTTGCAAAATACCGTGCTGGTCGGTTTCTCAATGGGAACAGGTGAAGTCACACGTTATCTTGGCAAATACGGCTCAGAGCGGGTGCAGAAAGCCGTGCTGATGGCTCCTGTTCCACCGTTTCTGTTAAAGACGGACGACAATCCAGAGGGTGTTGATCAAAGCATTTTCGATGGCATTATGAAAGCGATCGTTGAAGACCGTCCAGCTTATTTCTCTGCATTTTTCAAAGCGTTCTTCAATGTTGATGTATTGCTGGGTAAGCGGATTAGCAATGAAGCAATTCAGGCAAGTTGGAATGTAGCAGTAGGGGCTTCTGCTAAAGGGACTTTGGACTGTGTACCCTCCTGGCTGACTGATTTTCGTGATGATCTACCCCGCATTGATGTGCCAACCCTGATCATTCATGGAGACAGTGATCGCATTTTGCCGCTTGAGTCCACCGCAGCAAGACTCCCAAAGCTGATTAAAAACAGTCAACTTGTTGTCATTCCTGATGGTCCGCACGCCATCAACTGGACTCACGCTAATCAGGTCAATCCCGTGTTACTAGACTTTCTTCAGGGGTGATTATCGATCGAGTCCTTTATCGCTAAAAGGGTTCTAATATGTTTTCTAGACTGATGATAGCGGTTGCAACCACAGTGCTAATGATTGTGACCTCTTGTAGCTTTCCAACGATAGCACCAGGCAAAAGTGCGATCGCTCAAGTGCCAGGTGTCTATCCATTCAAGTTAGGTGATTTCAAAATTACAGCCCTGAGCGACGGCACACTCCCCCAGGATTTATAGCGCTACGCGCTTAGATCCAATGAGTTATTTTTTGAGAGCCGCGCGGAGCGCGGCTCTCAAAAAATAACTTGTCCTAACTAAATTACGTAGGGCTATACATACGCTGCTGTCGAATACGAACCCAATAGAAACCGATCGCCTGCTTCAGAAAAACTTTCTGAATAATCCTGTCGAGACATCAATTAATGCTTTCCTGATCGACACGGGAGATCAACAAGTACTCGTGGACACAGGAGCCGGAACCTTTTTTGGTTCAAAACTGGGTGGCGAGCTTCAAACATCGTTAAAAGCAGCAGGCTACACACCTAACGAAATTGATGCAATTCTTCTGACTCATATTCATACCGATCATAGTGGGGGGCTGGTCGAACAGGGGAAACGGGTGTTTCCTGCCGCCACGCTCTATGTCGGTAAGCCAGATGTCGATTTCTGGTTTGATCGAGCGAATGCCACACGATTCAACGTTGCTGAAAAGTACTTTGACGAAGCCGCGAAAACTGTCAAACCTTATTTAGATGCAGACAAGGTGAAATCGTTTTCTGGCAAGACAGCCCTGCTACCGGGAATCACCGCGCATCCCACACCCGGACACACTCCTACACACTCCTGGTCATAGCTGCTATGTGGCGGCAAGCAAGGGTGAGAGCATCGAGTTTTGGGGCGATATTGTTCACTTTGCTTCGGTGCAATTTCCCAAGCCAGAAATTACAGTTGCTTATGATGTCGATGCCAATGCTGCTGCGGCACAACGCAAAAAACAGTTTGCGAGAGCGGAAGCATCCCGGATTTTGGTAGCAGGCGCACATTTGCCCTTTCCCGGCGTTGGACACCTTCGGGCAGCAGATCAAGGTTATGCCTGGGTGCCAGAGGATTACCGCTGGCGTGAACCCTAAAGGATTCATAGCAATCGTTTTAGCAACTTGATGATAGTTGCGATCGCACCACAACTATTCGAGCAAACTTCAAGCTATTGAGCAAAACTTCATGAATGACTACTCTACTACTCTAGAAACACAGTTCAATACGATGAGAACACAAATCTCTAGCAGCCTTGAAAAAGCACAAGATTAGAGAGATGCACTCAAACGTACAAACTCTCGCTACATCACAAGCAATATCATTCCCAACGCCCTAGACACACTCCCAGCAGGCATGGCGGGAACGATCGGCAATGCTCAAAATTGGAAAATTACCTGTCTGTTTGCAGCGGTCTGTTAGGCAGGGGTGACAGCAAGCCAGTAGGGTGGGCACTGCCCACAAAACCTTACTGTGAAAGGTTTTACAAAATCGTGGGCGATGCTCACCCTATGACTATAAAGGAGAAAAGGCAATGAGGTTGAGACGTTTGGGTTGGGCTGGGGTCGAAATCGAATGTGACGGTGAAACCCTTGTTATCGATTACGTGCAGGACAAATCACCGATGGCACCTCTGCTGCGTAGCTCTGAGGTGCCGTTTCCAGCAGCATCGAATCGTGGAAATGCTACTGCCGCACTTCTCACGCATCTCCACGCTGATCATGCGGATCCTGATGCTCTGGCAGACATTCTTCGCGAGGGTGCTCCAGTTTTCCGCCCTGAGCCTGCCACTGGTGACAAGGACGATCTCAAAATGACTTCGATCGCAGAATCGAAGTTTACTCGCAACAAACTTGCGGTCGAGATTGTAGGGATCTGGGAAGAGCGTCAAGTCGGGCCTTTTCAAATGTTCTCGGCCCCTGCTGTCGATGGCTTTGGAGATCCACAGTATAGCTGGATTGTTGAATGCGGCGGACGGCGGATCATTCACGCTGGCGATACACTATTCCATGGCTTCTGGTGGAGAATTGCGCACAGATTCAGGCACTTCAACGTCGCATTTTTGCCAATCAACGCCCCGATATGCGACTTGCCTCATCTTCAACCGCCGAGTCCATTGGAAGCGACACTGACTCCAGAGGAAGCGGCGATTGCAGCCCACATCATTCATGCAGAAGCAGTCGTACCAATCCATTACGCATCATTGAATAAAGCGGGAGCCTATGTTGAGACACCGCATCCCGTCGAGCGTCTTCAAAGCAAATCGCGGGAGTTCCAAATCCGAGCAACAACACAGGAACCGGGCACATGGTTTGAATTGGATTGATGGTCGCTACAAGTCAAGGATGAAACCAGCAGCGCAGCGTCAATAAACTGCAAAAGTCAGGATGTGTTCGTGCAAAACAAAGTGTCCGGCGAGTCATAACCAAGACCGATCCTGAACCGATCAGTCACTAAATCTAAGGCGGTCATCACCATGCCTCAAGTTCCCCCTCACCACCAGCGAAAGTTAAAAAAGACCCTCGCTGCGCCCTCGATTCTTCCAGAATACAACAAAGTCTCCCGTCCGGGCTGGCTTGAGATCGTTGTCGGTCTTGTTATCTACGCGATCGTTGCGTTCGTCGGTGTCTCGCAGCTTAAGCGACTTGGTCTTGACCCCGCAGTCTACGGTCTGATCTTGACTTCGTGGACGGGTGTCGCCACGCTAATGGCGTTCACGGTGGCTGTGCGGCTGCGGCTTCGTTCCCTAAGCGCCTTTGGTGTGCGCCGCACCTCTGTTCGCTGGCTCCTAATCGGGGTTGGAGTCGGAGTGGTTGCCTTCGTGCTCAAGAGTTTTGCGATCTTGGCATGGATCAAGGTCACCGGGGACACGAACAATGTCCAGGATGTTTACGGAGATGGCGCTCGCGGCGGGGTACTCTCTCTGGTTTTAACGACATTTTTCATCGCCGTCTTCTCACCCCTTGGCGAGGAACTACTCTATCGCGGCATCGTCACCAACGCGCTGCTGCGCTACGGTCCGTTCGTTGGGGTCGTGGGCAGCACTGTGATCTTCGCTCTCATGCATGGGATCAACAACATCTTCCCCGCTGCCGTGGTGGCGGGTCTCGCTACCGCCGAGGTCTTTCGTCGCAGTGGATCGATCTGGCCCGGTCTCGTCGTCCACGTCGTCTTCAACCTGCCCTCGTTTCTGCTCATGGTGTTGTTCACCAGCACGGGCTGACCTGGCACCGCCTCAAGTCAATCAGATCTTGCAAGCTGTCTAGCAATGCGAGATGGAGTCAAACGTACTACATGAGGAACACCATGAATAAGCCCAAGTTCTTTATCACCCCTGGTTATGGGGAATACATGCTGAATAACTTGCATTACTCGCAAGCAGTAAAAATTGGCGATCGCGTGGAGACATCCGGTCAAGGGGGTTGGAATGACAATCTGCAAATTCCCGAAACGCTTGCGGACGAGATCGCTCAAGCGTTTCGGAACATAGAGCGAACCTTGGCAACTGCCGGGGCGGGCTGGGAGCATGTTGTCCATGTCAATTCTTACCATGTTGGTGGGTTGCCCCCAGAAGTTAACGAAGTGATGGTCAGGCTATTTCGCCATTACATGCCCAACCATGCCCCAATCTGGACACAGGTAGGAGTCGCGGCTCTTGGACTTCCAACGATGCGGATTGAAATCCGCGTTACTGCAATTGTTCCATGAGTTTCGCATCAGTGGCAGCAGAGACGGCTCCGTTAAAATATCCACTTAAACAAAGGAGAAATTTGGATGTCAAACAACAACAAAGCCATCTTAGAAGCGGCAAACGCAGCGATCGCTGAAGGTAACTACGAAGGATTCTTGTCGTTCTGCACCGACGACACGGAATGGACATTTGTCGGCGACAAAACCCTGAAAGGAAAAGCAGCTGTGCGCCAATGGATGGCAACGGAGTATGTGGAACCGCCTTTGAATATCGTTACGAACTTGATCGCTGAGGGGGATTTCGTCACGGCACTCGGCGACATCACAATCAAGGATGAAGACGGGAAGGCGGCTCATTACTCGTACTGCGATGTCTGGTGCTTTCGCGGCGGCAAGATGGTCGAATTAAAGGCTTTTGTGATCAAAACCAAGGTCAAGGATGACAGCAACGCGGCATAAAAGGAATCGATTACCATGAAAAAAATTTCTCATCACTTGCGAGAACTAAACTTGAAAAAGGTGATTAAATCCGATCGGTTGCGGTCAGACCTTCCTTTTAGGCGATGGCGATCGCTCTGGCTCACCTCCAGCATCCTCGTCACAGTCATAGCCACTGTCGGCATCGTCACTGCGGCTTTCCAGTTCGGACTCCCCTGGTGGATGCAGGAAGGAGACCACAATCATCTGTACGAAAGCGATGGCGGTTCTCTACGTTACCAGGTTCACCTTCCGCCTCAGTTTGATGGCACGACTCAACTGCCAGTAATAATGGCGATTCACGGCTGCGGCATGACGGGTTATGGTTGGAACTCGATGAAGTCTACGACGCAGTTCAACCGCTTGGCTGACCACGAAGGCTTCATCGTCGTCTACCCAACGCAACGGATGTTTCGCAACCTGATCAATTGCTGGAACTCGACTGACCCACGGGAGCAGCACCGCTACAGCGGAGAACCTGCGCTTCTCGCTGGCATTGCCCGTCAGGTGGTCGAGGAGTACAACGCAGACCCAGCCCAAGTGCATGTCGCGGGTGCCTCGTCGGGTGCAGGTGCCGCCGTTATTCTCGCTGTGACCTACCCCGATGTTTTCGCAACGGTGACATCGGTTGCGGGGGGTGAGTATGGGTTGAACCAGGTGAACCCAGACGACCCCAACTCCACACCACCGGACTACACTGCACGTCAGGCGTGGTCACAGATGGGCGATCGGGCGCGGCAGGTGCCGCTGCTCGTCATCCAAGGTGAGGAGGATGCCGTCGTTCCGCCCCTCGTCGCCACTCGTCTGGTTGCTCACTGGACTGCGGTAGCTGACTTCGTTGATGACGGTCTGCTCAACGACAGCCTGAACCTAGTCGAAGAGACGACAACGGTGCCTTCAGAACAAGGCAGGCATTCGTACACAACACCACCATCACTGCGCCGGAGGGTATGTCTCTCGTCGAGTCGTACTTCGTCCAGGATATGGAGCACGTCTGGCCAGGGCCTGCCGGAGAAGGCATTTATATCGATCACGCTGGTCCCGATGCCAATGCCATTATCTGGGATTTCGTCAAGCGCCACCCGAAGTCATAGTCAATTGGGGCAACGTTTTGAAAGAAGTTTACCCTATCTAAAGTTCCTTCTAACAACCTATGTGATCGCAAACCACCTACGCACGACTTAGGATCAACGGTTCCTGTTGAGAGGACTCATTTACAGTCCCATTAAAACATCAATCTGCCACTATCGAGCAATCCTACGTCAGTCGTTCGATCGATTTTTAATAACGACTGGAGAACAGTAAAGTGATTCAAAAGATACCGATGCGCCGCGCAACTCTTTTCGCGATCGCGCTACTCTTTACCACCCATTTCGCCTCCGCTTGCTCGGAGTCTACAACAATGATGCCTACTACAATTAACTATCCTGAAACCAAGCGAGTCGAAGTTGTCGAGGAACATTTCGGACAGGCGATCGCCGACCCCTATCGCTGGCTAGAAAATGATGTCCGCAACGACAACGATATCGCCGCCTGGGTCGAAGCCCAGAACAAAGTCACCCATGCTCATTTCAATACGCTGCCAGGTCGAGATATCTTCAGGGATCGACTGAAGCAGTTGTACAACTATGAGCGGTTCTCTATTCCGATCAAAAAGGGTGGGCGGTATTTCTACTTCCATAATTCCGGACTTCAGAACCAACAAGTTCTCTATGTCCGTGACAGCGTGGATAGCGCAGGGCGTGTGTTGATCGATCCCAACAGTTGGGCAGAGGACGGGGCGACTGCCCTTGCCGAATGGTCGGTATCTGACGACGGTAAGCGCGTGGCTTATGCAGTGCAGGATGGCGGTACCGACTGGCGCACGATTCGGGTACTGGACGTGAACACGGGCAAGGTACTCGACGATCAGGTCAAATGGGCGAGATTCACCAGCATCGCATGGACGAAGGACGGATCTGGCTTTTTCTACGCCCGTTACCCGGAGCCGAAGCAGGGCAACGAATCTCAGGCGGGCGTAGCCAACCATGCCGTCTATTTTCATGCGATCAGCACCCCCCAGGCGCAAGATCGGCTGGTCTATACAAACCCGGATCAGCCGAACATGCTGCATACCTTGAGCATCACCGAAGACGGGCGTTATCTCGCGATTGCTTCTACGCCCATTTCAGCAACCAACACCCTGACCGTGGTGGATCTCCAGAGCGCCGATTGGAAACCCCGCAAGCTGGTCGATAATCTCGATCATCAATGGGGTGTCGTCGGCAATGTGGGGACGAAGTTCTTCCTCATGACTAGCCAGGATGCACCGCGCTTCAAGGTCGTGGCGATGGACATCGCCGCTGCTGACCCAGTGATCAGGGATGTGGTGCCGGAGCAGGATTCGGTTCTGCTCAATCCGTCGCTGGTCGCTGGACGGTTGCTGATCTCCTATCTGGCTGACGTGAAGACGGAAATTCGACGCTACAAGCTGGATGGCAAGGCTGATGGGGTAGTGAAGCTGCCCGGTATCGGCACCGCTGGCGGTTTTAAGGGCAACCAGGACGACCCAGAAACCTTCTTCGTCTTCACCAGCTTTAACGCTCCCGACGTGATCTATCGGTATGATGTCGCCAGCAACACGGCACAGGTGTGGGCACAACCCAAGGTGGCGATCGATCTCAGCCAGATCGCAGTCGAACAGCGTTTCTATACGTCAAAGGATGGCACCCGTGTCCCGATGTTTATCGTCCGACGCAAGGATGTGACCCGTTCGGCACCAACCCTGCTCTATGCCTATGGGGGATTTGGAATCCCCATACTTCCCGCTTTCTCGCCGGAGCATTTGGGATGGGTCGAACAGGGCGGAGTGTACGCTGTTGCTAACATTCGCGGCGGCTCCGAATATGGCAAGGCATGGCACGAAGCGGGTCGTCGTCAGAACAAGCAGAATGTTTTCGACGATTTCATTGCGGCAGGTGAGTATCTCAAGGCGCAGGGCTTCACGCCCCAAAATGGCTTGGCAATTCAGGGCGGATCGAATGGCGGACTGCTGATCGGCGCAGTGGTCAATCAGCGACCGGATTTGTTCGCCGCTGCGCTGCCCCAGGTTGGTGTCATGGATATGCTCCAATTCGACCAGTTCACGAGCGGGAAAACATGGGTAGACGAGTTTGGGTCCCCGGCACAGGAAGCGGATTTCCGCAACCTCTTGAGCTATTCGCCCTATCACAACATCGAGTCTGGCAAGGTATATCCCGCGATCCTTGCCACCACTGCCGACACAGACGATCGCGTGGTGCCAGGGCACACCTTCAAATATGTCGCCGCGCTCCAAGCAGCAGAGATTGGTGACAAGCCCCATCTTGCCCGCATTGAGACACGCGCGGGACATGGAGCAGGCAAGCCCACCGACAAGATCATTGAGGAAACGGCGGATATGTGGGCTTTTGCGGCTCATTGGACGGGTCTGAAGGTGAAGTAGGCGAAATCGAATCACGATGGTTCCTTGAAGTGAGGGTTAACTCTACAGTCCTCCTCCAGAGCCGCGCGATAGAAGGCTTCGACTTGCTGGCGATTCTCAGCCGTAAATGCCAAGTGAAGATGCGCGACTCTTCCCAACTTTTGGTGCTCTTGAAATCCTTCTCCAGAAGGTTTATTACTCTACAGGTACTGCCTGTGAAGTAAGGATAAAGCGTTTGCTCAGCAGGTCTAAATTGGCACGTCCAGATAGAGTCGAGGGAGGCTATTATGCCTCGCCCCTCTCTGTTAGATCTGGACGTGCGCCTTTCGGTGCATCCAGCTCCCGACGTTCTTACAGCGGTTTTCAAATGAATAAGCCACAGTGAGCGAACCAACCCAGGGCATCATCATCGGAAAAAGACTCATTGATAATCTGGGTTAACGCTTGATCAAGTGCTTCTTTGGTTCGAGCTTTAGCCGATCGCAGAAGCTGCTTGAGTTTTGACCAACATAATTCAATGGGTGAAAGGTCGGGGGAGTAAGGAGGCAAGAACACAACTTTTGCTCCGACTGCTGCGATTGCCTCTTGAATGACCGCAGCATGATGAAAGGGTAAGTTATCCATGACAATAATGGATCCGACCCATAATTGAGAAATCAGAATCTCTTGGATATAGAACAAGAACACGTTGGTGTTGACACTGCCAACGATACTCAGGGTGGCAATTAATCCATCGATACTCATGCCCCCATAGAGCTTCGCTCCGCCAAGGGCGTACAACGAGATGTTCTGCCCCCATTGCCAGGAGCCTCACTGTCATACAAGCGCTCACCAATGGGGCGCGACCATACAAGCGAGTGAGGGATAGATGGATGCCTATTTCATCAATGAATACCAAGTTGCGGGGGTCGATGGTGAAACTCCACAGGCGATAAGCAAACCGCAGATCCTTGAACCGTTGTGTCTCTTGTTGAGCCGCAATCAGTGTTTTTTTGACGCTGAGCTTGAGTTTGCACACCGCTTGTTGCATCGTTGATAGGCTCACCTCTATCCCAGTTTGTCCAGCAAAGCGTTCACACAACTCTTTGAGGTAAAGCATCCGGTTGAGCCGTGACTAAGGCTTCGACGATGAGCAACTGCTCTTTTCCCAACTTGGCAACGGCTCCCCCAGGCAGCTTAGGCTGCACTGTACCTGTTTGACGATGGTGTCGTCTCAGATCTCTGATGAAAGACAAGCTCACCTTAAAGCGTTCTGCCAGTTGCCGTTGTGAGCCTTCTTTGGCTTCATATGCAGCGATAATTCGTTGTCATAAATCAATAGATAAGGGAGCAGGCATCAGTAGCTATTTTCTATCTGGCTGGAATGACTTAGCCTACCAAATTGTGGCTTACTCATTCAACAACCGTTGTAAGTCTTTGATCCTCTCCCACTGGTCATCTCGCAGCGCGTATCGTCGTGTCATCATTCCTGCTCTACGGGCTTCTTCCTTAGTGGTGCAGAAAAGTCTTGAGAGACTGACTGGGCAGGGGTTTAGAGAAAA
>NZ_JCACIN010000075.1:0-29511 GCF_059504425.1 Drouetiella sp. | reverse complement strand
AAAAAACAACTGCCGCCTCATCACTTTAGATTGGTATCAGACGAGAGCTTGAAGCTTTCAGCCTCAGCAGCATTCACAATTTACGAATAGAGGTAGTATTCTCTAGTCGTTGTCTTGCAGGGTTTGACGATGAATCGTCCAGTCGGAGTTACTATTGTTGCCACACTTCAACTGGTTGGGGCTATTCTAATTCTGATAGGGAGTTTGGGAATCCTGTCATTCAGAGACGCGATCGCTCAAGAAGTCTCTCCAACACCCTCTGTTGCTCAGGCAGGTTCTTTTGTCGTCGGGTTTGGAATTTTTCTGCTGCTTCTGGGGTTGATAGGTTTACTGCTTGCCTATGGGCTATTTATGCTGCAATCCTGGGCTTGGGTCGCAACGCTGGTTCTGGAAGGCTTCAAAACCTTGAGTAACTTATCAACAGTAGCAACAGGCATCGGCAGTCGAGGCATTGCTGTCTTCCAGCTGGTTATTAGCGCGATCGTGCTCTACTACCTGCTGCGATCGGAAGTCAAGCGAGCCTTTGGGCGCAGAGCCGCAAGCTAGCCTCCAATCGGCTTTTCAGGTGGGCGGGGGGAAGCCTCTGGGACCGATAGAGCATCTTTTGCCGATAAACCTTCGCCTTGAGAGCCAAAATACCACAGCGCGGCTGCCGCTTCGGCACGGGTAACGGTCTTTTTGGGCTGAAACAGGGTGGTGTAGCCAAAGGCGCGACGGATATTAGCTAAGTCGCCATTTTGGTAGTCGGCAATCACGGCACGCTGGGCTTTGGGGTCTATTTTGGCGGCATCCTGGAAGCCCCAGGTTTGCTGAAGGGTGTCTAGGTTGGCGTTAGGGAGCGATCGCCGGATGTCAACAGGCACTTTCCAGAGAACCATGTCTTCGCGAGTCAGCGGCGCATCAGGGCGGAAGCTGACGGGGGAGCCATCGCCTGATAGGGCGCTAGTGATTAACCCAGCGTTGGCCAAGCCCTGGATGGCGCCAAAGTCCGGATCGCTGACGGGCACGTCTGGAAAAGCAGGGCGATCGGTAGATGTCCCTAACCGCACCTGGCGACCCGACTGATTGGCGTAGATTTGGTTATTGGCAGCTACCAGCCAGCGGGCATATTCGCGGCGGGTAATGGCTTGGTTGGGCTTAAAAGTTGGGCTATTGGAAGTCGTGTTGCTGGAGGCAGACGATCGCAGGGGTAGCGCTCCCAATTTGAGCAGATCAGTAATATATTTTTGGAGTTCTGGAGGCGTCTGATTGAGATCGGCGTAGCTTGAGGTGGCGGCAGATCGATCTGGGCTTTGAGCCACGTTAGTCTGGGCATCTGGCGTCTGTGCCTCTGAGGACAAACCGGATGGCGGCACAGGTCCCACAAAAGCGGGATCGCCTGGTTGAGGCAAGCTGGTTTGGGACGATGGATTAGAGGATTGACCTACGCCCTCTGAGAACTGATAGCTGAGCGTGAATTCTGTCTTGCCTACAGCATTTGAAGCAGTAGCCTCAGAAGAGGCGCTAGAGCTTGCAGTGCCCACCGTAACTCGCAGGTTGTCTCGCGACGCAACGATCGCTCCAGAAACCCCAGGCTGATCTAACTGCCAGCCATTGGTCTTCAGACTGTCCTGATAGAATTGCCGCACTTGGTCGCTAGAGTCAGCCGTTGCCCAACGAGTCTGGGTGGGCTGAGCCACTTCAGAGGTGATAGGCTGCGTCACGGCAACCAAATCCGCGTTGGGATAGCGAGGAATTTCGCCCGGAAATCCGGCAGGAAGCTGCGCCGTGCCGCTCTCCAATGATCCGTTAGGGCTATCATTGGGCGATGCCTCAGCGATCGCTGGACTTTCCTGAAGCCTGGGATCGGCTGCCAGCGATCGCTCCAAATTTGCCGCCCATGGCGCGTTGGAACAGGCACCTAAAGGCAATATGCCACAGGTCATTAACCCCATCCACAAGGCAAAAGATTTGAGTGAAGACATGGCTAAATCGCTACTCTAGATTTCGCGCCGACTCCACAACCTTACCGTGAATCCACGTTAGTCCGCAGGTGCGCTTTACTGAACCGCCAGGTGAGGATAGCCGCCGCAACTGCCAAGCCAATTGCCAGCCCCCACCATAGCCCCACGCCTCCCCAGCCTAGCGGAAAGCCCAAGACATAGCCGCTGCTAAACCCTACGCACCAGTAGGCGAAAATGCCAATCAGCATCGGGACTTGGGTGTCTTGGATGCCCCTTAAAGCGCCGACAGCCGTCACCTGAATGCCATCTACCAGCTGAAACACGGCGGCAATGCCTAGCAGAATCTTTGCTAAGTCTACGACGGCAAAGTTTTCAGGATCGTGAATGTCTAGATAGAGAGAGACGATCGCCTCCGGAATAGTCCAAAATACCAGCCCCATCAGCGCCATAAAGACTGCCCCCACACCCATACCGAGATAGCCAGCTCGCTTTGCTCCCGCTAGATTATTTTTTCCCATTTCCTGACCGACTCGGACAGTCGTGGCGTAAGAGATACCCAGCGGAATCATAAACGTCAGCGCTGCCGTCTGAAGCGCAATTTGGTGAGCTGCCAGGGTCACAGTTCCCAGTTGCCCCATGAGAAAAGTGGTGAGGGTAAAGAGTCCGGTTTCCATGGCTGCCAAAACGCCGATCGGCACACCAATCTGGACTAAATCCCAAAACATCCGCTTTTCAAACCGCTGCAAGTGATGAAAGATCCGGTAAGTTCGCAGCTGAGGCTGCCAGAGCACATAAAGCGTCAGCGCCAGAAACATCCCCCATAGAGACAGAACGCTGGCGCAGCCAATGCCAACAATGCCCAACGCCGGAAATCCTAACTTGCCCAGCATTAGCACATAGTTAGCAGCCACATTGAACAACGTGCCAATCACCATAATCACAATAACGGGTCGGGGCTGCGAAAGTGCAGAGACAAAGTTTCGCAAGACGGCAAAGCCCAAAGCGGGAAAAATACCCCAGGCGATCGCTCTTAAGTAGGCGCTTGCCAGCCGAGTATTTTGCTCTTCTTGCCCCAAGATCTGCATCAGCACACCGCCCTGCCACAGCAGCACTGTACTAGGTAAGGCAATTACAGCAGCCAGCCACAGCCCTTGGCGTACCACATGACTGACCTCCTCGGTTTTACCTGCCCCAAATGCGGCAGCAGCTAAAGGACTCACAGATGCCAAAATGCTTGTGCCAATCAGCAAAAGACAGGTAAACAAACTCGCCCCCAAGGCTCCTGCAGCTAGGGTCTGCTGTCCTAAAATGCCCATCATTACGGTGTCTACAAATCCTGTAGCGGCTTGAGCTAACTGGGCACCTGCCAGGGGAATGGCTAAATGCAGCAGCAAGTGAGTCTCTTTGACCCATTGCGATCGGGTCAGGGTAAATGGCATGAATCAGAATTAGAGTAGGCTGACCTGTTTGACATAAAAGAACCTTAGCAGACGCATCAGCTCTAGTCTTCGCCTATGTTGACGATTTTCCTAATCAAGAACTCCGCCGCGAGCGGACGGAGTATGAACAGCCAACTCTTCTTGCCAATTACTTACGACGCAAGCGGCGGGGAATCTACCCGTAGAGATTGAAATGAATTCCTGCTATATTGACAAATTTTCTCAATAGTGAGTATAGTAATTGCAGTGTTCTCCTCTCAAAGGATCGGCAGGTGGGATTAGTCGTAAGGCTAGTCCCCCATTTTTTAAGCATTAATCTTCAAATGGATATTGACCTTCAAAACTGCCCCTTATCTTATGGCAACGTTTTAGGTTTGGGGTTCATAAATCGATAGACTGATAGGAAAGGTTTTATCCGTCTTTGAAATCTATGGATTCTGTTTCTGAGCCGCTGACTGATCGCGCCCTGCTGAGTTCTCCGCCTGAAGCTTTTGATGTAATCGTAATTGGGTCTGGCATCGGTGGGCTGGTGACGGCAACTCAGCTTGCAGCAAAAGGGGCGGCGGTGCTAGTGCTAGAAAGCTATGTGATTCCAGGGGGTAGCGCCGGATATTTTGAGAGAGAGGGCTATCGGTTTGATGTCGGGGCTTCGATGATTTTTGGGTTTGGCGATCGCGGCACCACCAATCTCCTAACCCGCGCCCTACAAGCCGTCAACGTCAGCTTAGAAACGCTGCCCGACCCGGTACAAATTCACTATCACCTGCCGAACGGCTTAGATCTAAAGGTTCATCGGGATTATGAGAAATTCTTGCAGGAGTTGATTGCCCATTTTCCCCACGAGGCGCAGGGAATTCGGCGGTTTTATGACGAGTGCTGGCAGGTGTTCAACTGCCTCAATGTGATGGATCTGCTGTCTCTAGAAGAGCCACGCTACCTGACACGCGTTTTCTTTCAGCATCCGTTTGCCTGTCTAGGGCTAGTGAAATATCTGCCACAAAATGTGGGAGACATTGCCCGTCGCCACATCCAAGATCCGCAGCTGCTCAAATTTATTGACATGGAGTGCTACTGCTGGTCGGTAGTCCCTGCCGATCGCACGCCTATGATTAATGCGGGCATGGTGTTTAGCGATCGTCACTATGGCGGCATCAATTACCCGAAAGGCGGCGTCGGTCAAATTGCTCAGAAGCTGGTGGAAGGGCTAGAGAAGGCAGGGAGCCAGATTCGCTACAAAGCCAGGGTAACGGAAATTTTGCGGGAGGGCGATCGAGCCGTGGGGGTGAGGCTGTCGTCGGGTGAAGTCATTCGCGCTAAAAAAATCGTTTCTAACGCCACCCGCTGGGATACCTTCGAGAAGCTATTACCCAAAGATCAAATGCCCCTGGCTGAGCAGAAATGGCAGCAGCGCTATGAAAAGTCACCGAGCTTCCTGAGTCTGCACCTAGGGGTGAAGGCGGAGGTTTTGCCGTTGGGTACCGAGTGTCACCATATTTTGCTGGAGGATTGGCAGAAAATGGAGGAGGCGATCGGCACAATTTTTGTCTCCATTCCTACCCTGCTCGACCCAGACCTAGCCCCGGTAGGACATCACATCATCCACGCTTTCACGCCAAGCTGGATGGAATCCTGGCAGGATTTGCCGCCCCACGAATATGAGGCAAAAAAAGAGCAGGTTGCAGGTAGAGTTCTTGAGCGATTGGCAGTCATTTTTCCCGGTCTAGAAGCAGGATTAGACTACATGGAAGTCGGCACGCCTCGCAGCCATCGCCGCTTTCTGGGGCGACAAGACGGCACCTATGGGCCTATTCCGGGGCGCAAGCTAATGGGTCTGCTGGGAATGCCGTTTAACCGGACTGCCATACCCGGACTCTACTGCGTCGGCGACAGCACTTTTCCTGGACAAGGGCTAAACGCAGTTGCCTTTTCGGGGTTTGCCTGTGCCCACAGAATTGCCGTAGATTTAAGGCTTTAATCGCCGATCGGTAGCAAGGCACACAAAAAGATTAGGACGCTTCAACTTTACAATGAACGATTGATGCGATTCGCACTTGGCGAGTAATGCCGAATGACAAAACTCAGACTATAGCCTTACGTAAGCCCTACGTAATTGAGTTAGGGCGAGTTATTTTTTGAGAGCCGCGCTCCGTGCGGCTCTCAAAAAATAACCCATTGGATCTAAGCGCGTAGCGCTATATTCAGGTCATATTAGCTCTAAAAGTCAATCAACACTAGCCAACTCAACCTATCTGCAATGAAACGAATTCGACTTTTGCTGACTCTGTTCTTCACTGCCATTGCGGCAGCTTTTCTAATTACCGCCTGCAATGGTGGAACGACGACTTCAGGTGCAAGTCCTGGCAAGTCTCTAACGATGGCAACCTCTGCCGACTATCCGCCCTTTGAATTTGTGTCTTCGGCAAGCGGGACTCAGGAAATTGTTGGGTTTGATATCGATATCGCCAAGTATATTGCTGAGAAGACGGGCTATTCCCTGCAAATTCAAAATATTGACTTTAACGGACTGCTGCCCGCTCTACAGTCCAAACGAGCAGACTTTGTAATGGCAGGCATGACTCCGACTGAAGAGCGGAAGAAAAACGTTGATTTCTCTGATATCTATTACGAAGCAAAAAACACGATCGTTGCTAAGAAGGGCGCTAACTTAACCACAGGAGCCAGTTTGTCTGGCAAAAAAGTGGGGGTTCAGCTCAGCTCAATTCAAGAAGGGGTTGCTAAGAAAATTCCAGGCGTCACTCCAGTAGCGCTCAATCGTATTAGCGAACTTGTGCAAGAACTCAAAACGGGAAGAATTGACGCGGTGATTATGGAAGACACCGTTGCCAAAGGATTTACTGCTACTAATACTGAGCTTGAATTTAACGTCATTCCCAACGAAGAGCAGGCAGGTTCGGCGATCGCTTTTCCTAAAGGATCAGCGCTCTCAGCTGAATTCAATCCAGTTCTTAAGGAAATGATTGCCAGCGGTAAAATCGAGGAATTGGTAACGAAATGGTTTGGTGACAATTCCCCTGCGGCTGCTCAGACACCCGCTACATAGACCGATGGGTTGCGTTTTAGGTAAGCTGTTGATTTTTTGAAAGGTACGCTGTACGTCTTTCAAAAAATCAACAGCTTGATCGAAAATAATCCTGTCTATTTGCGTACTTTTTCCATCGATTTTTGATAGTAAACTACCTACAAAATCAAGGTACAAAAATTAAGGATGGACGCTAATTTCTTTGAAGCAGCTTTGAATTCTTCACCGTTTCTGGCAAGAAGTCTAGCGCAAACTGGAGGACTCAACCTAGATTTTTCCAAGATTGCACCTGACATTCCCTTTATCCTTACCGGAATTTGGGAAACGCTTAGGTTTACATTGACATCGGCTGTGTTTGGATTTGCTTTAGGAACCATTCTTGCAGTTTTTAAGATTTCAGAATTTAAGCCTTTGAAATGGTTTGCGGACTTTTACACCTCAATCTTTAGAGGAACTCCGCTACTTTTACAAATCATCATTATCTATTACGCCACTCCTCAGCTAACAGGTTACGCCATTCCAGCCTTCATCGCAGGAGTCGTGACGTTTTCCCTCAATTCAGCCGCCTATACCTCAGAAACTATTCGGGGAGGCATTGCAGCGATCGATCGGGGGCAACGAGAAGCTGCCATGACGCTGGGAGTTAAATATCCTCTGATGATGTGGGATATTATTTTGCCTCAAGCCTTCAAAAACATTTTGCCTTCGCTGGTGAATGAAAGCATTGCGCTCTTGAAAGATTCTTCTCTCGCTTCCGTCATCGGAGTTGAGGAGTTGACGCGTCGAAGTCAAATTGTGGCTGGACAGAAGTTTATCTTCTTTGAACCCTATATTTTCGTGGGTATTGTCTACTACATCATGATTGTAGGACTGACCTGGTTTGCAGAACGTTTTGAAAGGAGAATGCGCCTCAGTGATTAGAACAGAGTTTCTCTCTAAATCTTTTGGAAAACTAAACGTTTTAAAGGATATTTCAACCGAGATTGGGCAAGGTGAAGTTGTTGCGATTATCGGTCCTTCGGGTTGCGGTAAATCAACTTTTTTACGCTGCCTAAACCTCTTGGAAATGCCAACTAGAGGCAGAGTTTACATCAACAATGTCGATATTACTCATCCCAAAACGGACGTCCGGAAAGCTCGGCAGAACATGGGCATGGTGTTTCAGCACTTCAATTTGTTTCCCCACAAAACGGTGCTAGATAACGTAATCTATGGCCCAACCAAAGTGAAGCAAATTCCTAAGGGTGAAGCGGAAGATCTGGGTTTGAAGCTGCTGGCTCAGGTCGGACTATCTGAGAAAGCGGGCGTTTATCCTTCCAGACTTTCAGGCGGACAGAAACAGCGGGTGGCGATCGCTCGCTCGATGGCGATGCAGCCTGAAGTAATGCTATTCGATGAACCAACTTCTGCTCTCGATCCGGAAATGGTAAAGGAAGTGCTAGACGTAATGAAAGGGTTAGCCAGCACCGGAATTACAATGGTGATCGTCACCCATGAAATGGGATTTGCCCGTGAGGTTGCAAACCGAATTCTGTTCTTGGATGGCGGCGGTGTTGCCGAGGATGCTCCCCCAGAAGTTTTCTTCTCAACGCCCAAGAGTGAACGTGCCTGCCAGTTTCTAGAGAAAGTTTTATAGTCTCAGACATCTACAGCTGTATTCACCTGATTGGGACGGGGACATTTTGGGTGGCGCGCGGAGCGCGCCACCCAAAATGTCCTAAAGAAATTAAAGAAATTGAAGACGGCTAATAACTAAAACCCCCTGGTTGATTAGGCTATTACCACCTAGGGGCTTCCTCGAAAATATTTACTTGGACTTGCGATCGCTAGAATCTGCTACCCACTCAGACAACGGCTCTCCCTTAAAAGGCTGTACCCCTGTTTTAGGATACTCATCCTGATCGCGACTAAACAAACGAAATGCGCCTTCAGAAACGTACAAGATTGCGTTTTTAATCGATCGAAAAATACCCATAATCCTGACCTCAAAGTGAGTGGATATGCGCCTGTTAGTTAATTGAAATTAATTAACTGAGGTTGATAGTCTGTAGCGTCTATAAGAGTTAGGCAAGCATTACTTTTGATGTGATGTAATGTGCTGTATTAACCAAAGCCAAAGCTAACTCTTAACACTACCGATCATAGGCGAAGCCAAGGCAATGCTGCATCATTCCTGACTATTCTTTACAGCGCTAGCGAGAGACGCTTGCCTTCACCAACTGCCGCACGATCGCCGCAAGCTGTTCAGCACTATCGGCAGTGGCTAGATTTCCGGCTGCGACAGCCATTGAGTGAAGCTGATCAGGCGATCGCAACAGATGCAAGACCTTACTTTCTAGGAGGTCAGAAGTCAGCTCAGACTGTTGAAAGACGAGGGCTGCATTTGCCGCTTTGAAAATGGCAGCATTATAAGACTGGTGATCCTCAGCAGCATAGGGATAGGGAATCAAAATTGAGGGGGTTGCCGTTACAGCCAACTCCGTCAGGCTGCCTGCTCCAGCTCGGCTAATGGCTAAGTCGGCACGCTGTAAAAGCCCTGCCATGTTGTCATAAAACGGCAGACAGAAATATTGGGGATGGCTGAGCGTCTGTGCGTCCGGGTCGCTCTCTCCAGTTAAATGCACCACCCAAAAACCCGCATCAAACCAAGCTGAAGCCGCCTGACGCACCAGTTTATTCAGCCCCACAGCTCCTTGACTCCCGCCAAAAACCACAATCAGCGGAGCATCAGCTGGAATGGGAAGATCGAGCTGAGCGGATGGCAGGTTCATTGCCAGGTTAGCTAAGGGACGAAACTGCGATCGCACAGGCGTTCCTACACAAACTGTTTTTGCCCTAGGCAAACGATCAGCGGCGGCAGCAAACCCGATAGCCACCACATCACAAAATGGGCTGAGCCAGCGGGTCACCTTGCCGGGGAGAGCATTCGATTCATGCAGCACCACAGGCAAGCCCAACGATCGAGCCGCCAAAATGCTGGGGGCAGCAATGTAGCCACCTGTAGTTAGGAGCGCCTGAAAACTTCCCTGCTGCAAAAGTTGCCGGACTTTGAGGATAGAGAGCAACAATCGACTAAAAATCTTCAGAGTTCCTATCCCAAAGCGCTGCTGAAAGCCCTCGACGCGAATCGTGTGCATGGAATAGCGATCGGGCACAAGCTGCCGCTCTAGGCGATCGGGCACCCCCAGCCATTCAATCTGAAAATCCGTGAGCTGCTCAGCGGTGGCGATCGCCGGAAACAGATGCCCTCCTGTGCCGCTAGCGGCAATCAGGAGTTTGGGTAAAGATTGAGGGATGGGGGGATTGGATGTGGGATTCAGTGCGCTCACGAGTAATCTGCTCTCCCCGACTGGTTAGGCACTATCTAAGCATGAAATCTTGGCGATCGAACATCTGAAAAATGAAATATTGCTACAA
The DNA here is from genome assembly GCF_059504425.1 of Drouetiella sp. NCBI lineage: Bacteria > Bacillati > Cyanobacteriota > Cyanophyceae > Oculatellales > Oculatellaceae > Drouetiella > Drouetiella sp. Next base: position 19,672 of record NZ_JCACIN010000075.1, on the reverse strand, counting down.
ATCAACTGCTTTAGGTGAGATATTTGGGGCAGCAGAGACTGGACTTTAGATTAGGATAGAGGGCAGATTCAGAAGCAGTATGCCGCAATTCTGCTTCGCTTACTTCAAATTATTACTATGCCTAATTTCCTGTCTATCCCACGCTCAATGCCAATTTCTTCCCGATCTCGTGGGGGTTGGCGACGGGCTGTTAGCCTTCTGCCGATGTTGTTGCTGGGCATGACGATCGGGGTTGGACGGGTGGAGGCGCAAGCAGCACAGCCTACGGCACCCGCTGACGCTCCTCCTGAGCTACTGCAAGCCTTGGCACAAATCGACGCAGCCGCAAGTCAGGGCAAGCTGCAAGAGGTCATGATGTTCTACAGTCCAGACTTCAGAAATGCCGATGGTTTGACCTATGCCACGCTCCAGGATGCGCTGAAGCGGCTTTGGCAACAGTATCCTAACCTGACCTATAAAACCCAGCTCAACTCCTGGCAATCGGACGGCAATGCAATTGTAGTTGAAACCACGACAACGATCGCCACTGCGCCTGCTCAGGCACCTACCCAGCTTCCTACCCGCCTCCGGCAGGGTGCCATAGAAACCGAGCGCCTGACGGCAACCATCACCTCGCGTCAGCGCTTTGAGAATCAAAGAATTGTCCAGCAGGAAATCTTAGCCGAGCGTAGCCAGCTAACCTCAGGTGAGCAACCTCCCACAGTCACGGTCAGCCTTCCAGAACAGGTCAGGATTGGTCAATCCTATGAATTTGATGCCGTGGTTGCTGAACCCTTGGGCGATCGGCTTCTCTTGGGCGCGGCGATGGAGGAGCCAATCCAAGCATCGGGCTATCTTCAATCCACGCCAGTTGAGCTAGAGCTGCTGTCTTCAGGCGGACTGTTTAAGGTTGGTCGTGCGCCCATCAAGCCCGAAAGTCTGTGGGTTTCGGGAGTCATCATTCGAGATGGCGGCATGACCAGCGTGTCGCAACGCCTACAAATTGTACCATTGACGACTTCTCCCACTCGCCCTATAGCCCCGTCTAGATAGTGATGTAGACGTACTCACAGGCAGAATAGCAACATTTTAGTGGGGCACTCCACGCCCTTACTCAATGTCCTGAGCAAATGACATGTCTTAAGCAAATGACATTGATGGAACTTAGAAGATAGCCTCAGAGTCGATCAAAGCGATCGCTTGAGATATAGCTATGCGAAGAATCCCGAATCGAACCGCAAAATTTCTGTTGAGGATGACGATCGGGTGTTTGCTCCTGCTGCTGCTTGTATTGGGCAGCCTGATGGTTCGGGTTGCACCTGCCTGGGTAGAGACTCCAATTGCCAGCGTGTCCCTGTGGCAAAACAACCGCACTGGTCTGCGAATTATGGGCTATGACTTTACCTGCACCTCCCAAAAGGCAGCGGGTCAGACGATCGATCGCTGCACCACAACTATTCAAAATAGCTCGTTAGCGATGACGCTGACTCACGCCAAGCCTTACAGAGCTTTCGAGACGCAGGGCATCATCTGTCAGGCTGCTTTTTCAGGGAAAGCCGTCCCTTGTGAAGTCTGGTTTGACTTTGCCACAGGCAATCGACCTAATGTGGTCGTCAAAGATTCTTTGGGCTTGAGCAATGTAGATTTACAGGCGTTGCGGCAGCAGCATTTTCTATCGCAGATTTCTGACTCCACTTGGAACGATATTGTCTTGGGAATTGCGATCGCCGCTAGCTTGTTAGCCGCTCTGTCCGCATGGCTCGATCCAAATACGCTGACGAAAATGTTTGCAGGGGTTAGCTTGGGCTGCTTAGCCTATGGTCTAGCTCAAACCGGATTGGGCGGCATGGTTTACCGCGCAGGTCGTGAAATCGACCTATCGCGATGGCTAGGGATAGTATCCAATCTGGCGATCGTCTTAGGAATTGTCGTTGGGGGAGCCGCTATTCGACTACTCAGATCCCACAGCCGCGTTGCCCGGATCTTCACAATCCTGGGCAGCGCTTACGGGATTTTTAGCCTGGTCGGATATGTCCTACTGTTCAGCGTTTTGGCGCTAGGATTTGTGGATTGAGGCTCTAGACTTTGACGTTGCCGGATTCACTGCAAAGGTAGCGAAAGCATTGCCGTTGACCGTTATCTTAATTTGCTGAGCCAAACGTAATTGGGCGATCGGCTGTCTCAGTAAATCTATAGCCTCTGCCAGAGCCTCGGCAATTTCGCGGGTGGCGCAATGAATCTGAAACACTCGCCATCGTCTTGAGAGTTTGCAGGCACGCAGGATCTGGAGTTTCTGCAACTGAGAGGGTTCCTCTCGATAAAAGCTCAGAATTAGTTGTGTGAGTTGAGGAGGAAGATTCATAGTCTTTAAGCCTTGACATCAAACCTGAAGTGCGGAATTTTGGAAAAACCGATGTTGAGGAGGGTTTGAGCGGGTTCCAAGCAGGTTCTAAATAAGTACAGATTCACCTGCGCGATCGCGCCCATTTAGGTCTTCTTCTATTGAAGGGCAGCAGGTAATCTTCAGCATCAGGCTGCAAAAACACTTAACTTCCGAAGACAGGGGGCGATCTAGCAAAATTTGCCTAAGATCCAGGGCTAGCAAGACTTCCACAAAAAAGAGCCAGGTTTTCCGGCTCAACATTCTTTAAGAGCAGAGCAACAAAACTACTCATAACCAAATTACTTGTAACCAAACTACTTGTAACCCCACGCCGCGATCGCCAAGCTGCCCCAGCCCAGCAGAAACGCCAGTCCACCTAGGGGCGTGATTGCCCCTAACCACTTGATGCCTGAAAAGCTGAGGGCGTAGAGGCTCCCCGAAAAGATGGCAACTCCCGCCATAAAAGCGCATCCTGTGAAGGTCAACAGCGATCGCCCCGATTCTGACTGACCTTCTGCTTGACTGAGCAGTAGCCCCACCAGCAGCAGCGCTAGGGCATGATACATCTGATAGCGGGCGCCCGTTTCAAAGATCTCGATCGCCCGTTCACTGAGCCGATCTTTAAGGGCGTGAGTCGCAAAGGCTCCAGCCGCTACTGAAGTGCCGCCTAGAATGGCAGCGATCGTTAGAAATATGCGAATGATCATGGTGAAAGTGTTGGAATATAAATCTGGCTCAAGATAAGCAACCTACGATCGCCTCACTTCCAGCAAGCGAGAGAAGTAGAATTGGGTCTTGTTCATAGCATTACGCTCAAGCTTCCAGCCATTAGCTTCCAGAATTTTTACAATTTTGGCTTCTGGATGCAGATAGGCACGGGTAGCTTTGCTGGGACCTGGGAAAAAGTCGCCAATTTTCTTGAGCAGGGTATAGGCGAGCGTCTTAGGAGCAAAGCTAAGAATCAGTCGAGATTCCGCCAGAGAAGAGAGATGGCTAATCATTTCGGCTGCTTTGTCTTGTGGATAGTGAATCAGCACATCCAGACAGATTACCGTGTGATATTTGCCCTCCAGAGCTTCTAAATCCTGTACCGCAAAGGTAGGGTTGCTAGTTTGCCCCAGCGCCGCCTGAGCGCGCTCCTGAGCTTCGTTCACCATTTTCTCGGAGATATCGCTAGCAAAGACTCGTGCCCCTGCGGTAGCCAAAGGAATGCTGAGACTCCCTACGCCACATCCTGCGTCACAGAGAGTTAGCTCAGGCAGATTGCCGTCCGCTTCGAGCCAGCCTAAAACAGTATCCACCGTTTTTTGATGCCCTAAGCGAATATCTAGCTGAACCTTGTTCACTTCGCCATCGCCGTAGATTCGTCGCCAGCGATCGAACCCTGTAGCGTTGAAATATTCTCGAACGATCGTTTTGTCGTCAGTTTTAGGGTCTGTTGCGGTCATAGTAAGCGATTGATGGGTTTCCCAGGTTTAAATCCTACTATGCCAGCGACGATCCTGTTGGGAGACAATCATGTTGAAATAGCAATGCCTTTTGATATTGCTGGTCATCCCTGGATTAAATGTGCAAAATTGGGGAAGAAGATTTCACCATGCGCCTGTCATGCAAGATTCATTTCAAGATGCTGCTGTTGAAGTAGCGGAATTGCTAAAACGCTTCAGCTTCGACCTAGGTGGACTTACCGCTGAGCAGTTGGTCTTCAATTGGCTAGCGCAATATCCTGCAAATTGGGTTCGGTTGTCTTTGGTTGAGGCGCTTTATCAAGGTCGATACAAAGCGGTTTCTGTTGAACAAATCTTGCGTTTTTGGCAACGACGAGGACAGCCCTTTTATCACTTCAACTATGAGTTTGAGCGAATGATCAGAGGACACTTTTCTAGAAATCTCCTCTCATATTCGACAGCCGTTGCGTCGAATACTCACGCTCAAGTTAGCGTTCTTGCCAAGAATGATGCAGGTCAGACCGCAGGTTCTGAAACAATTTCTGAAGCAATTAAAGATACAGAAATTAGAGACACACAAGAAAGCAGCGATACTGACCCTAAGATCAGCGAATTGAATCAAGGGTTGATGCCAGAGCTTTACGCACCAGAGGAATTCTCTGCGATCGTCGATGTGATCGCGGTATCTGCCGCAAATCCCTCCTCCGATGAAGCCGAAGCCGATCTGCTGACATTCACAGATCCAGCGACACCTGCAGCAGATCTGGCGGCAAGCGCTATTCAGCCTTTTAGCGATCGCCTCAAGCTGCTTTCCTCAGAGGAATCGATCGCCTTTTTGAAGCTGCGCAGCTTTGAAAATGACACCCCCTTCTATCCATTGCCGAAGGACGCACCCATTCAAGCCTTTAGCCTTGTGCCAGAGTTTGAGGCAGTTGATAAACCGAAATGGGCAAAACTGGCGATCGATGGTGCTTCTGCCGAGCTATCTTCTGCCGAGCCACCTTCTACCAATCAAGCGCCACCTTCAGCCGAGCCATCTGCTATTGATGAATCCTCTCCAGAAAAAATTCATCAATTCATTCCTGCTGCCGTGTCACCCCTAGATTTTTACAGCAAGCTCAAAGCAGTTGCCTGTGAATCGGGTAAAGCCGATAGATCTAGCCCGTTACCTGAAGACGAAGGAAATTCCTGAATTGATTGAATCAATTCTGAGCCTCTAACCAATTTGAGCACTGGTATTTCTGTGATGATTTTTATGGGGGTGGGCTTCGCCCACCCCCATAAAAATCATCACAGGTTGAGAACTGCCTCAATTTTGAGTGTAGGTGTAAGCTGGAATGCTGAAGATTGGCAAGCTTTTAGCTCACAATATCGCATAGATGCTGAACCGTAAGAGGTTAGTATCTATACTGAGTATTGGATGGGTACACTGAATCCTATAGCCAAATCGCTAGCCAAACCGCATAGTCAAATGGATGAGTTAGATACCAGAGAGTGGCTACTCACAAACGGGCTTGGGAGTTTTGCGAGTGGCACAGTCTGCGATGCCCACACTCGCACCTATCATGGTTGGCTAGTTGCCGCCTTGGAGCCGCCGGGTCAGAGGACGCTACTGCTCTCCCACATTGATGCCAGCCTAACAGTTGCCGGACGCGAATTTGAGTTGGGAACAAATTTCTGGGCAGGAGGCGCGATCGCCCCTGCTGGGTATCATTTTTTGCAGTCTTTTCAAGCTGCTCCTGTACCCACCTGGATCTGGGGACAAAATCACTGGCGAGTCTGCCGCCGTCTGATCATGCCCCATGGGTTAGTTGCCAGCCCGCTACCGCCCTTCAATGCCCAGTTTGACAACCGAATTTTGATTCACTATTGCTATGAGGGTGACAAAACGGCGACTTTGCGATTGCGACCTTTGATTGGCGATCGCATTTTTCACACGCAGCAACGTGCTGACTCCGGAGTGCATTTTGCACAGCTAATCGAATCTCATCGACTGCTGCTGCAAGCCAAGCGCCTGGACTGGAGGGGTACATCCTGGCAATTGAGCTGGACAAAGGGCGACTATTACTCCGATGATGCCTGGTACTGGGGATACCGCTATCCTGAAGAAACGCGACGCGGACTGGCGGATCAAGAAGATCTTTATTGTCCTGGCAACTTAATGGTTTCGTTGGAACCGGGCGAATCGATCACTCTGGAAGCCTATATTCGTCCGAACCACGAGACGTCCCACGAGACGCTGCAAGAGCATACTTTTGAGCAGGCCATTCAAACCGAGCAGCAGCGTCTAACCACCGCGTTTGCGGCAATTCAGAATACATCTTGCGGCAGTCAAAATGAGCGGAGCACTGAGCTGTGGCAAAGGCTGCTTCAGGCGGGCGATCGCTTCGTGGTCTATCGCGCTTCCACTCAGAATCCCACCGTCATTGCCGGATATCCTTGGTTTAATGACTGGGGCAGAGATACCTTGATTGCGCTGCCAGGACTGGCACTCACCCCACGACGGTTTGACTTGGCAAAAGGGCTACTGAGAACCTTTGGACAACATTGTCAGGAGGGGCTGATCCCCAACGCTTTCCCAGATGCTGGCGCGAAGCCTTTCTATAACAGTCTGGATGCGTCTCTTTGGTGGATTGAAACCCTAGGGCTATATCTAGATGCCACTGAAGACTGGGACTTTCTAGCAGAACAATATCCTGTGGTTTGGCGTATCTACAAACGCCTGATGGCGGGAACCCTGTACAGCATTCGGGTAGATGCCTTTGATGGACTGGTCACCTGGGATGCCGCCGATCTGGCGCTAACTTGGATGGATGCCGTGGTCGCAGACAAACCCGTTACTCCTCGACGCGGAAAAGCCGTCGAAATTAATGCGCTGTGGTATTCGGCGCTCCGTTGGGCAGAGCAATGGGCAACCCGATTGCTGCAATCAGATCTGGTGATTGACATAGAAGCTCCTATGCTGAGCAACCAGGCGCGCCGCTTTAACGACCAGGCTCAGCAAGTGCAGATATCGCTAGAGAAATTCTGGAATCCGGCTGAGGACTATCTTTACGACGCGATCGCCCCCGACGACATCCCCGATGTCAGCATTCGCCCCAATGCGGTGATTGCCCTGTCTTTAAAGCACTGCGGCTTCCCCGACTCCATGGGCAAGCGAGTGTTGCAAACGGCACGCGATCGCCTCCTCACGCCCTACGGTCTGCGCTCACTCGACCCGGCAGATCCGCATTACATTGGGCGCTACGCAGGCGGCATTTGGCAGCGCGATCGGGCTTACCATCAGGGCACAGTTTGGCCCTGGCTTTTGGGAGCGTTTATCCGCGCATGGCAGCGCTTTTATCCCACTGAGCCATTGCCAATAGACTGGCAGCCGCTGCTCAATCACTTCCAGAATCAGGGCTGTCTGGACTCTATTTCTGAAATGTTTGATGGCGACCCGCCCCATCTGCCGCAGGGGGCGATCGCGCAGGCCTGGTCAGTTGCAGAGCTGCTCCGCCACTGTGATGCGCTCTGTGAATTGCTGTGACGCACTCTAAATTGTGACGCGCTAAGTTGTGACGCGCCCTAAATTATGACGCATCCTGCGAAAAGCCGAGCCTAAGCGCTTTTCCGTTGGTCATTTATCGCTTCAGCTAGAATTAAGTCGGTTCAGGTAAACCGCCTGATCGAACAACCCAAATGTGCAGGGGTGCAACATTTGGGCGAAAGCTTTTCGATAAAATTTCATTCAATAGAATTCAAAATCCCCAACACCAGAGTGAGTCCCGAATGTCGCATATCTACCAGATTGATTCCACAAACATGAACGGACGCAAATCCTTTGAGCTACCCGGAGCAAAGCCCCACTACAACCCCGATCGCCCCGGACAGGTTGAGCATATTTTCTTAGACTTAGTGCTAGATATTCCTCAGCAAAGCTATCGTGGCACTTGCAGCATCCGCTTAAACCCGGTTCGTAGCGGCATCGATCGCCTCACGCTAGATGCCGTCAATCTGCACATTGAGTCTGTGCAAATAGCAGGGGTGTCGCAAGATTTTGAGTATGACGGGGAGCAGCTTCAGGTACGGCTCAAAGACGCAACCGCTGTCGGAAAAGCGCTGACTTTGGCGATCGCCTATCACGTAGAGCAGCCCCAGCGCGGCATTTACTTCATTGCGCCTGACGAAAGCTATCCTCAAAAGCCCGTGCAGGTCTGGACGCAGGGCGAAGATGAGGACTCGCGCTACTGGTTTCCCTGTTTCGACTATCCGGGACAGCTCAGCACTTCAGAAATTCAGGTGCAGGTGCCGAGAGAGCTAATGGCGATTTCCAACGGGGAGCTAGTGGAAGTCCGGGAAGCGGGCGATACCAAAATCTATCGTTGGCTACAGCAGCAGATTCATCCGACTTACTTAATTACCTTGGCAGTGGGCGATTTTGCCGAACTCAAAGACGAGTGGCAGGGCAAACCCGTCACCTACTACGTCGAAAAAGGTCGAGAAGCAGATGCTCAGCGAACGATGGGCAAAACGCCGCAGATGATTGAGTTCTTTAGTCAGGCGTTTGGCTACGCCTACCCCTATCCCAAATATGCCCAGGTTTGCGTCGCCGACTTCATCTTTGGCGGCATGGAAAACACCTCCACGACGCTGTTAATGGATCGCTGTTTGCTAGACGCACGGGCGGCGATCGACAATCGCAGCTCTGAAACGCTAGTTGCCCATGAGTTAGCCCATCAGTGGTTTGGCGATTTGGTCGTGATTAAGCACTGGTCGCACGCCTGGATTAAAGAGGGCATGGCGACCTACTCCGAGGTGCTATGGATCGATCAAGAGTACGGGGCAGAAGAGGCGGCATACTATCGCCTCGGCATTGCCCGCAACTATCTGACCGAAGACAGCACCCGCTACCGTCGCCCGATCGTCACCCATGTCTACCGAGAGGCGATCGAGCTATACGATCGCCACCTCTATGAAAAAGGCGGCTGCGTCTATCACATGGTGAGAGCCGAGCTAGGGGACGAGCTGTTCTTCAAGGCGATTCATACCTTCGTGCAGGAAAACGCCCACAAAACGGTAGAAACGATCGATTTATTGCGGGCGATCGAGAAAGTCACCGGACGCAACCTGCAATTTCTGTTCGATCAATATGTCTTCCGGGGCGGACATCCCGACTACAAGATTGCCTATAGCTGGGATGGGGACAGCAACCTCGCCAAGCTAACCGTTACCCAAACTCAAGCCAAAGACGGCGATACTACGACTCAGAGCGGACGGTTTGACCTCAAAATTCCGATTGGCTTTGGCTATGCAGAGGTATCTGAAGAAAAGACTCATCCTCAACTCAAAACATTTACCGTTCGCATTCACGAGCGCGAGCAGAGCTTTTACTTTCCGCTAGAGCAAAAGCCAGACTTTGTCAGCTTTGATGTCGGCAACCACACGCTAAAAACCGTGACGCTAGAGTATCCAGTTGCCGAGCTGAAGGCGCAGCTACAGCAAGACCCCGACCCGGTTTCGCGGATTTATGCGGCTGAAGCACTTGCCAAGAAAGGAGGGCTTGAGGCAGTTAAAGCCCTTGCGGAGGCTCTAGTAAACGATCGCCTTTGGGGAGTCCGAGCTGAGGTTGCAGAGCAGCTTGCCTCCGTGAAGCTCGATCAGGCTTTGACGGGATTGCTGCAAGGCTTAAACGACCCAGAGGCGCGAGTCCGACGGGCAACGATCGATGCCCTAGCTTCCCTCAAAACAGAGGCAAGCTACGCGGCGCTAAGAGAAATTGCCGAAAAAGGAGATGCCAGCTACTACACGGAGTCTGCCGCGCTGTCGGGCTTGGGTGCCGTCACTGGGGCAAATGCTTCAAAAGAGCCAGAAGCCTTGGCGCTCTACCAGTCTGTGCTGCAAACGCGATCGGGCTGGAATGAGATGGTCAGAGGGGGGGCGATCGCCGGACTCAGCAAGCTCAAAACCTCTGAAGCAGCTCTGAACCTGATTTTGGAATATACTGCCGCAGGTACGCCTCAGCCCTTAAGGCTATCGGCAATTCGAGCGCTGGGAGCTATCTCTACCGGGCAAACCCATGTCAATCTAGAGCGGATTCTCAATCGCCTTAGCGAACTTTCACGGGAGACATTTTTCCTTACGCAGGTTTCTACCGTCGTGGCGCTAGGACAAATGGAAACTGCGAAAGCGATCGGCATTCTGCAATCTCTGGCAGACCAAACGCCCGACGGACGGGTGCGGCGCTTGGCAGAGGAATCGGTGCAAAAAGTGATGAAAGCGGTGGAACAAGATCAAGCGATTTCTCAGCTTCAAGAGGATCTGGAGCAGGTCAAAAAAGACAATCAGGAGTTGCGCAGCCGTCTGGAATCACTCGAAGCGAAATCTTAACAAATGCCTAATTACCGCTTGGTGTCTACTTGGAGGTCAAACTTGGGCAGAAAACCGCAAAACAGCTGAGTTTTATATCCGAGCTTTTACCGTTGACAAATTGACATTGCTTATGCTTTCAAGGTTCAATGATAGGTAAAAGGCGCTAACGCATCCCCGCCAAGAGACTCGTTAACGCCCCACTCCTTAACGGAATAGAAAGTATCATGCCACAAAACCTTGATTCTGATAATCCATTGCCTACTCTAGCGTTGGACGCCTTAGCATCGAAAACTTCGACATCCTACCGCGATCGTCTTAATCACTGGGCGGTTGTGCGTCTGTCGCCTGCCACTCAAATCAATGCAGTTCAGAAAAACGCAGTTCAGAAAAACATAGTTGCTCGGTTTCGCAGTCGCTCGGATGCCGAAGGGCATTTGCGCTTTTTGCGCAGCAGTATGCCAGAGGGCAATTTTCTAGTCAGCTTTGACAACCAAAAAAATGTTGAAGGAGTGGGCTAGCGATCGCGTCCATGTCAGCTATGTAGACATCTTACGTATTATGTGACTATTGTGGGCGGGGGCAAAGTCCCTGCCCACAATAGTATGTAAGCCCAGACAGTATGCAAGCCCAGACAGTATGTATAGCCCTACATAATTGAGTTAGGACGAGTTATTTTTTGAGAGCCGCGCGGAGCGCGGCTCTCAAAAAATAACTCATTGGATCTAAGCGCGTAGCGCTATAAGCCTGAACAAGGAGCTGAAGTCGTTCTGCTCTTTGCCTGTCTAAGTCAATCTTGTAGGACTTCCAAGCAACGACACATAAGCAACCCCATAGGAAAGCAAAATATGTTGGAACTTCACGGCAATTTTGGCACTTTGGCATTTATTCCTCATGGGCATTGCTATCTCTGGAAACCTGGATTGGTGTGGCTACATGTGTTGTCTGACGGACTGATTGCCTTAGCCTATTTCTCGATTCCCGTAGCGCTGCTCTACTTTGTGCGTCAACGTCGAGATTTACCCTATCCTTGGCTTTTTCAACTGTTTGGAGTTTTCATTGTTGCCTGTGGGTTAACTCACGTCATGGAGATTTGGACGCTCTGGCACCCAATCTATTGGGCTTCAGGGGCGCTAAAATCTGTCACTGCGATCGCCTCCTTGACGACTGCATCAGCCTTGATTCCAGTGATTCCTCAAGCACTTGCCCTGCCTACCCTTAGCGAATTGGAAGCCGTTAAAGTGGCATTGGAAATTAGCGAACGCAAAGCTGCTGAAGCCGCATTAGCTATATCGCAACAGCGCTATCAAAACCTGGTAGAGAATTCTCCTGACACCATTGAGCGATTTGATCTGCAGCTCCGTCATCTTTATGTCAGCCCAGCCCTCACTCAAATCACTGGAATTGCAGCAGAAGCTTTTTTGGGCAAAACCTGCCGTGACATGGGCATGAGTCAGCCTATGGTGGACGCTTGGGAGGCGGCGGCAGCGGCGCTGTTGGCGACCGGACAAAAGCAGGTGATTGAGTTTTCGTCTCCCACGCTAAATGGGATTCGCTTTTTTGAAATGGCGATCGCCCCAGAGTGGTCTGATCAGCGAACGATTGAGTCGATTCTCTGCATTTCTAGAGACATTACGGAACGCAAACAGGCAGAAGCCGCTCTGCAAAACAGTGAAGAACGCCTGCGCCTAGCGTTAACAGCTGCCAATCAAGGGCTTTACGACCTCAACTTAAAAACAGGTGAGGTTATTGTCAGCCCAGAGTACATACAAATGCTGAACTATGACCTAGAGGAATTTCAGGAATCTTACGCCAATTGGAGCGCTCGTCTACATCCCGATGAACTCGCCACTGTGCATCAAGTTTACGAAGATTACATCACGGGTAGGCGGGACGATTATCGCGTTGAATTCCGTCAGCGCGCTAAGACGGGTGAGTGGAAATGGGTGCTATCCATTGGCAAGATCGTGAGTTGGGATGAGCAAGGAAATCCTCTCCGGATGATTGGCACCCATACAGATATTACCGATCTCAAACAAGCTGAAGCCGATCGCCTACAGGCAGGATTACAGGCCGAGAAACTGCGCTTTGAGCTAACCCTGCTAGAAACCCTGCTCGACACGCTTTTAGCAGGATATTGGGATTGGGATATACCGAACCAAGTGACACATCTGAGTCCAGGACTGAAGCAGATGTTTGGGTATGAAGATCATGATCTGCCGAATACGACAGAAACCTGGCAAACCCTGCTCTTCGCGGACGATTTACCCAGAGTGCTGGAGTGTTTCGATCGCCATGTCCAGAGTCACGGCAAGCTCCCCTACTACAACGAAGTGCGCTATCGACACAAGGATGGCTCAACGGTTTGGGTGATCTGCGTGGGGCAAGTGATTGAATGGGATGCCTCTGGTCAACCTTTACGAATGATTGGCTGTCATGTTGACATTACAAAACTGAAGCAAACCGAAGCGACTCTACGCCAAAGCGAAGCCACCAATCGCGCCTTAATGAGTGCCATCCCTGATTTAATCATCTGGATTGATCAAGATGGCACCTATCTCAATGCCTTGGGCAGCGGCAAAAGCCTGAAGTTAGCCAAGTCATTGCCGGAGCAAATAGGAGCCAATATCTATGATGTGCTTCCCTATGAGCTAGCTCAAGAGCGAATGCACTACATCCAGCAAGCCCTGCAAACCAACGAACCGCAGGTCTATGAATACCAGTTTGAAATTCGAGGTGAAATTCGAGATGAAGAAGCCCGTATTGTCCTGTGTGGCGAGCATCAAGTACTGTGCATCGTGCGGGATATTACCGATCGCAAGCTCAATGAATCAACCCTTTTGCACACTCAAGCTCAGCTAGAAGCTTCTAACCAAGAATTAGAAGCCTTTGCTTACTCGGTGTCCCATGATTTGCGATCGCCATTGCGGGCGATCGATGGCTTCAGCAAAGCCCTGCTGGAAGACTATGGCGATCAGTTTGATGCAGAGGGCAAAGACTATTTCGATCGCATTCGGCACAATGTTCAGCGCATGGGTATGTTGATTGAGGATCTGTTGAATCTCTCCCGCATCTCCCGATCGGAAATACGGTACGTGGAGGTTAACCTCAGTGCATTAGTGCAGGAGCAGATAGAGGAATTACGGGCTTCAGATCCCCAACGTCAGGTAGAGTTTGTCGTTGCTCCAGAGGCGATCGTCTCTGCCGACCTCACCTTGATGCGCGTCGTCATCAGCAACCTATTGGAAAACGCCTGGAAGTTTACCAGCCACCGTTCTTCTGCCCGCATTGAATTTGGCATAATTAGGCAGGATGGACAACTCGTCTGTTTTGTCAGCGACAACGGCGCAGGGTTTGATATGAACTACGCCTCCATGCTCTTTGGGGTCTTCCAACGCTTGCACAATACCAATGAATTTCCCGGCACGGGCATTGGTCTAGCGACGGTTCAGCGGGTGATCCATCGGCATGGCGGTCAAATTTGGGCAAAAGCTGCCGTGGAGCAAGGTGCCACAATTTACTTCACCATCAGTCCATTTACGAGGGCGAGAGCCTAGTCTATGTGTGCTTTGCGTGTCATTTTACTGGTTGAAGATAATCCCGATGATGAACGTCTCACCATTCGGGCGCTTCAGCGCGGCAAGATTGTCAACGAAATTCTTGTGGCGCGCAATGGGGAAGAAGCTTTAGATCTCGTTTTTAGTCTAGAACCGTTGCCTAGCGTGGTGCTTTTGGATTTGAAACTCCCTAAAATTGATGGGTTGGAAGTCTTACGGCAAATTCGAGCTAATGAACGCACCCGACTGTTACCCGTAGTCATACTCACGTCTTCAAGCGAAGATCGCGATATCGTGGATAGCTATAGCTTGGGAGCTAACAGCTATGTGCGGAAGCCTGTTGAAATTGACCCCTTCACAGAGGCGGTGCGCCAACTAGGGCTGTATTGGATGCTCATTAACGAACCGTTACCCGAAGGGTTGTGATCCATGAGTGAACCCTTGAATGTGCTGATGGTTGAAGATCTAGAGGATGATGCTCTGCTTGTGCTGCGAGAACTGCGGCGCGGCGGCTTCAACCCGATTTGGGAGCGAGTGCAAACGGCGATCGCGCTTCGAGCCGCCCTGGATACTCGCTCCTGGGACGTGATCATCTCAGACTATCGATTGCCCGGATTTAACGCGCCAGCAGCACTTGAGGTGGTTCAACACAGTCAGATCGACCTGCCATTTATCGTGGTGTCGGGCACAATCGGCGAAACATTAGCAGTCGCCATGATGAAGGCAGGTGCCCATGATTATCTGATGAAGGATAATCTGGCTCGATTGCCAGAGGCGGTGCGACGAGAAGTGCGCGAGGCTCAAATCCGGGCAGAGCGAAGGCAGGGCATGATCGAACTCCGTCAAACTGCCGAGCGAGAGCAGTTGATTCGTATGGTGACAGAGCGAATTCGGCGATCGCTCAATCTCGATGAAATTCTGACCACGACCGTGACCGAAGTGCGCCAGGTTTTACAGACCGATCGCGTCATTCTGTTCAGGCTCAAAACAGACGATCAGGGCTATGTGGTGCAAGAGTCGGTCGATGCGCGATGGCAGTCCCTGCGAGGACAGGATATTCATGACCCCTGTTTTCTCACAAATTACACTCAACAGTATTTTCAGGGGCGAGTTCGGGCGATCGCCGACATCGACGATGGCAGCATCCAGTCCTGTCATGCCGACTTTCTCAGACAGTTTCAGATTCGGGCAAATTTGATTGTGCCCATCATCCAAACCACAGAACTCTGGGGATTGCTGATTGCCCAGCAGTGTGAACAGTCTCGGCAGTGGTCGCAGGACGAAATTCAGCTCTTGCAGCAGCTTGCAAATCAGGTGGCGATCGCCATCCATCAAGCCGATCTCTATCGACAGACCCAGCTAGAGCTAGCCGAACGCCAGCGAGCAGAAGCGGCGCTCCAACGCCTCAACCAGGAACTCGAACAGCGGGTGCAAGAACGCACTCAGGCGCTGCAACAACAGGCAGAACAGGAGCGCCTGTTGCGGTTGATTATCCAAAATATTCACCAATCGCTTGATCTAGAAGACATTCTGGCAACGGTGCTAGACGAAACTCGCCAAACCCTACAAGCCGACCGGGTTGCCATCTACCAGTTCACCCCTGATTGGAGTGGGCGCTTTGTCGCCGAGTCGGTAGGGGAAGGGTGGTTACCGCTCGTGGGAGAGGGGATTTACACCCTGTGGGAGGATACCTACCTGCAAGAACATCAGGGCGGACGCTATCAAAACAACGAAACCTTCGCCGTTAATGACATTTACACAATCGGGCATAGCCAGTGCCATCTCGATATATTGGAGCAGTTTCAGGTGAGAGCCTATGCGCTCGCCCCCATTTTCTTGAACGATCGGCTCTGGGGTTTACTTGCGGCATACCAAAATCATGCCCCGCGTGAATGGCAGTCTTGGGAAGTGAGTCTGCTGCACCAGATTGGCATCCGCACGGCGATCGCCCTGCGCCAATCTCAGCTCTATCAGGCCGCTCAGACGCAGGTACAGACCCTAGAGCAGATTAGTCAGCTGAAAGATGATTTTTTGAGCACTGTCTCTCACGAATTGCGATCGCCCTTAGCCAATATCAAAATGGCGATCCAGATGGTGAAGCTCAGCCTCAATCAACAGCAAATTCACGACGAGCGCTTAGATCGCTACATCCAGATCCTGGACGAGGGTTGTACCCAGGAGCTAACCCTGATTAATGACCTGCTTGACTTGCAGCGGTTGGAAGCAGGTGTGCAATTACTGGAGCTAGAGAGCATTGATCTGAATTTTTGGCTGCCCTCGATCGTAGAACTCTTTGAAGACCGCGCTCAAAAGCAGCAACAGAGCCTGAATATTAACTTATCTCCAGATTTACCTGTCTTAACCACAGATTTAAGTGAGTTCAAACGTGTTCTCATGGAGTTGCTTCACAATGCTTGCAAATACACGCCGCCCCATGAGCAGATCACAATTACCGCCCAGGCTGATGAGACGACTCTACAAGTTCAGGTCTGCAACTCAGGCGTAGAATTACCCTCTGAAGAACTGCCCCACTTATTTGAGAAGTTTTACCGGGTTGCTAGTGTCGATCGCTGGAAACACGGCGGCACCGGATTAGGGCTGGCGCTGGTGAAACACCTGGTTGAGCACCTGAATGGTTCAATTGAGGTGAGAAGTGCTAATGCTCTCACTTGCTTTACCCTACAGCTACCGCTTAAACCCCAATGTTCCGAACGATTCTTGGATGAAATTGTGGGCGGTGCTGGATGAAGCTATTCGCGCTGCTTCGCCAATTTGCTCAGGATATTTTTGGTGGGGCGAGAAGCGCCCCACCAAAAATATCTCCGTCCTAATCGCCTTGGCGGTTGCTACATGATTCCCGCTGCCAACTTGAGCTTAGGCAGGACGAAACAGGTGAGAGTGGGAAGGACTATAGAGATGCGATCGCCCTTCCCCCGCTGCCGAAGCCTGCATTGCCGGACTAATCACGTACAGCGTGGTGCGCATCAGATCTTCCTGATGCGTCACAGCCGCCATCTGGCTCAGAGGCACAATCCGGATTTTCTCATCTGACCAGCCCAGCCGAAAACAGATGGCGATCGGCAAATCTGCCGGGTAATGCAGCAGCAGTTTGGCTTGAGCCGACTGCACATGCTTGGCGCTCAGGTAAAGACACAGACTTGCCTGATGAGCCGCCAACGCCGAAAGCTCTTCGGCTTCGGGCACCTGCGTCCGTCCGCTGATCCGCGTCAAAATTAGGGTCTGTACCAATCCCGGCACAGTCAGCTCTAGCTTAAGCTTTGCTGCCGCCAGCTGAAAGGCGCTGATGCCCGGAACCACCTCAAAGGAGATACCTGCTGCCGCCAGCATCTGCATCTGCTCATGCACGGCGCTATAGAGGCTCGGATCGCCTGAGTGGAGGCGAACGACGAGTTTTTGCGATCGCACCCGCTCCACCATCAGCGGCAAAATTTCCTCTAGAGTCTTGTCTGCCGTGGGAATTAGTTCTGCGTCCGGACGCGCCATCTGCAAAATTTCACGGGGCACCAGAGAGTCGGCAAACAAAATTACATCTGCCCGTACCAGCAGCTTTTGCGCTTTTACGGTCAACAGATCCGGATCACCGGGGCCAGCTCCAACAATGTATAGAGGCGGCACAAAATTTACTGACTCTAGCAATGGCATTTACGTAATCTCAACGACATGCTGATGTGGGCAATGATCGTTCTTAAACTAAAATCCGTAGAAACTTCTAAAATCCGGTAAGAAATTTAAAGGATTCATGAATTGCCTAAGTGAATCCGGACATCTCCTGAATCTTGAGTAAAAGTGGATGGTAGATGCACCCTGATTCAAGCCCCAGAGGAAACTCTGGGGTTTTTTTTCAACAAGAACCAGATGCCTTTTCCCTAAGTTTTATCAGAATCGGCGATCGCTCCACTCCTTCTCTCTTCATCTCTCGTCAGATCTGGCAAAGGGCGACGCAATCCATAAAGCCAGATCAGCCCGATTGTTCCAAGCGATACACCGATCAGGCTGATGGCTTGCGCAGTACGGATAGGACCAAACATTAAGCTATCCATCCGCAGTCCTTCAATCCAAAACCGCCCCAAGCTATAGACAATGAGGTAAACCAAGAACAAAGTGCCAACTTTTGGGTGCATGACCGAATCTCCTTTGGCGCGCCGCAGTCCTCGAAAAAACAGCGTCATCAGCAGCACAAATACCCCCACATCCCAAAGCGACTCATACAGAAACGTGGGATGAAAGTAATCAAACTGGGCGTATCCTGGCGGACGCTGAGCCGGGGGAATGTAGAGTCTCCAGGGTAAATCTGTTGGACGACCAAACGCCTCAGAGTTGAAGAAATTTCCCCACCGTCCGATCGCTTGTCCCAAAATTAGAGAGGGCGCTACCAGATCGGCAAGCTGCCAGAAAGAAACTTTGTTCAGCCGCGAAAAAATCAGGGTGGCGATCGTCCCACCCAAAATTGCGCCATGAATCGCAATGCCGCCGTGCCAGATGGCAAAAATTTCTTCTGGACGCTGAGCATAGCTTTTCC
Organism: Drouetiella sp.; assembly: GCF_059504425.1. NCBI lineage: Bacteria > Bacillati > Cyanobacteriota > Cyanophyceae > Oculatellales > Oculatellaceae > Drouetiella > Drouetiella sp. Next base: position 1,417 of record NZ_JCACIN010000075.1, on the reverse strand, counting down.
ACTCAAACGCCACGTAATACAGCCGTGCCGCAGGAATGGCGGCTACCACCAGCCAAATCACCAGATCGCCAATCAAATCGGGGTTCACGCCGCGTCGCTTTGCCAGATAGGTGGACAAGCTCACCCCAATCAGCACAGCAGAAGCAATGAGTAACCCGTACCATCGCAGAGTTAGAAATCCCCAATCCACCAGAATCGGCCCTGGAGAGGAGAATTGAGCCAGGAAGAAGGTCGGCAAAGCGGCGGATAAATAAGCTAAAAGCAATCTCTGAAACTCCCAAAAGCGCTAGCTGCGATCGCTTCTGATTGTATCTGTTTCTAACTGCATCGGTTTTTAACTGCGGTACGGCAACCGTCAAGGCAGTTAGGACAGGGATGTTTGTGATGGGGCGCGAAGCTCACACCACAAAAAAACATTGCCTGAATGCTCAGCAGATCGCAAAGTCTTTCTATTTTCCCTAGAAGCTGGATTTCAAAGGCGCTCCGCGCCTTTGAAATCCAGCTTCTAGGGTTTTGTGGCGCACGGAGTGCGCCACAAAACCCTAATTTGAGATCTATTGATGCTGCCTAACTGCTACAGCTTATGCCTGCCTCCTTTAGGCTTCACTCACGCCCTCTTCCTTCAATCGCTTCAGTGAAAGCCGAGCAGACTCCGACACGTGAGAATGGCTATCTTTTTCTAAATATCTCAGCGCCGAGAGACTCTTGGGAACGGGCAGGTTGCCTAGGGCTTCAGCAAGACGCTGGCGCACCAGCCAATCCTCAGACTGAACGAAGCGCAGAATTTGCTCAACGGCTGATGTATCTCTAATCTCGCCGATCGCCGCGATCGCCGCCTGCTGCAGAACCACCTCTTGGCTGTCTAAAGCCTGTACTAAGACATCATGGGCACGTGGATCTTTGAGGTTGCCCAAAGACACCGCAGCACTGAAGCGCACCAGCCAATCTGTATCCTCGTAGAAAGCCCGCGACAGCGGCTCAAAGGCGCGCAAATCTTCTAAATAGCCTAGGGCACCCGCCGCATCGGCACGAATGCCATAATCTGGGTCAGCTTCCAGCAGGTTGACGAGAATCGGGTAACAGTCTGCCGTTGGCTTTAGCCCTAAAGCAAACACCGCCATTGAGCGAATTTGCAGATTTTCATCCTGTAAAACTTTTTTGATCAGGGGGACGGCATCCTCAGCAGACACATTTCTGAGGGAAGCTAGAGCCACCATGCGATCGCGGGAGTTTTCGCTCTCTAGCTGGGCGGCAATTTGCTCTAGGCTCAATTGGCTCATGAGAAATCTTTACATAATTTTACATTCCTCTTAATTATACTCTCCGAGTTTTGATTATCCCCAGGGCGATTCTTTGGGTTAGCGCTCTGGCTAGTTAACGCTCTGGCTAGTTAACGCTCTGGCTAGTTAACGCTCTG
>NZ_JCACIN010000074.1:0-30040 GCF_059504425.1 Drouetiella sp. | reverse complement strand
CTAATGGTGAAGAGGCTTGCAGCATCTTCTTAAGATCTCAAATGGGTTCTATAGAAAACGGTGTTTTGCACGGTCACGTTTGCGGCATCGGCAGCACTGATGCCGCCGCCGACCCATCCAGCAGAGTTGTTGGCGATCGTCGTGTTAATGATATCCGTGTCGCTGTAGAGCGTCATGCCGCCCCCGACGTTGCTGAAGCCATCGCCAAATACCTTGTTACCTGAGAAGGTGCTGTTGGTAATTGTGGTGCGAACGTTGTTCACCCACAAACCGCCGCCCTGGTCGTAGCCCTCGTTATTGGCGATCGTAGAGTTGGCGATCGTGAATTTGCCCCGCGAGTCGGTGCTGTTTCGGATCTGAGTGATGGCTCCACCTTTACCGTTATCTTGTCCATTGGGCAGCCCGGTGGCTTTGTTGCCTGTAAATAGGCTGCTTTCGATGCTAATCACGTCCTCTGGATCAGCAAATAGATGAACTGCACCCCCGGAAGCTTTGGCGCTGTTGCCCTGAAACGTGCTTTTGGTGATGGCGATCGAGTCGTTGGCGCGATCGGTGTAAATAGCACCGCCATAGCCCCGTAGGAAAGGATTTTCTCCGGTGCCGTAGGTAGCAGCGTTGGTGTCATTGTTGATGAATTCGCAGTTGTCTACGGTCAGCTTACCGTTGAGGCTGTTGACCGCCGCACCGTTGATTCCTCGGTTGTTGGTGAACTGGCTGTTGCGAAGGGTGATGGCTCCCGGACTGACAAAAGCGATCGCCCCAGCGCCGCGCTCATTGTTTCCGGCAATTGCTTTGTTCCCGTCAAACTGCGATCCGGTGACTGTCAGGCTGTTCTCCCAAGCGCAGTAAATCGCGCCACCGCCTTGATCTGCCGTGTTGTTGACGAACTTAACGCCATCAATGTTGATTACTGCCTTGTGTTCGCCCTTAATTGCGCCACCCTGATCGGTCACGTAGGCATTTGCCAGGGTAATGTTTTTCAGGTTGAGGGTGATCGGGCGATCTTGATTGGAATTGACGTGAAAAATTCGCGAGGCGTTGCTGCCGCTGAGGGTGAGATTGGCTGCATCTGTGCCGTCAATGGTCAGGCTTTTGCCGTTGCTCAGCTCAAGTTCGCTGGTCAGCGCGATCGTCTTATTGGCAAGACTGGCAGCAAATTTGAGGGTGTCGCCCGCTTTAGCAGCAGCGATCGCCGCTCTCAGCGAGCCTGCCCCCTGATCTGCCGTGCTGCTTACCGTGACAACTGCCAATTTGCCGCCATAGCTCGCCATGACATCTGCCGTCAGCGCTGGCATTGCGGTGATTTCGCCTGTTGAGACTTCCAGATTCCAGTTGCCCTGCCCGATCGCCTGACGCGATGCAGCGACGGCGGCTCCTGTGAGTTGACTCAGGCGATCGATTAGCGTCAAGCCCTCTGCTGCAACACCACAGGCATACAGCAAAATATTGGCGTGGTCAGAAAGCGCCGATCGCCACTGCTGAATTTGAGACGTATAGCGATCGAAGGTTGCACTATTCAGTTGAGCCGAGCCTAAGTGCAGAGTTCCAGGTTCGCCATGGGCGATGATCTGGAGGCTGGTAATGCCTGAAAAATCCTGTAGAGCTTGGGTAATTTGCAGGATGCCGTCCTGCGTTGCGTCGAGCAAAACAGCGCGTACATCAGGGTGCAGCCCGTTTACAAGGGTTTTGGCATCGGCAACAGCCATGTCAATCAGGACAACCGTGTTGTCAGAGCGATGCAAAGCTTGAGTGGTCATCAAATTTTTCCTGCGAAGGTTTGCCTGGTGCGGGTTCAGGTGCAGATTGAGCCAGTTTTTAGCCTATGGGCGCAGATGAGGGGGCGCTCAGCGCTTGAAGAAGGAGGTTTAGAGCAATTGCAGGTCAATGCGAAGTCAATGCTTGGGGGGCAGAGGTGTAAACTCTGGGGGCAGGGCAAGCGATCGTCTATGCTAAAAAACTGGCTTAGAAAACTGGAGAAACTAGGGTGAGCCAACGGGAGAAGCAGGGGCATTAACGCCTTCAAATTATTCACGCTCTCTTAATACAGCCTTCATCAACTTATTAATGTTCCCGGAAAACTCGCTGTGATAGATGTTGAGTATGAAGGTGATAAAGATCACCTTTATATAGCTGTCGCCAGTTTGCTTAAAACATTGAGGGTGGGGCGCTTCACGCCCCACCCTCAATGTCCTCGTTCTAAGCGCTTTGGTGGTTGCTATGAAAGCTCGGTTGGGTAGCTTATAGACTTATTCAACCCACAGGACGCAGTTATTTACGGCGTGTGATAGTTTATAGAGTGCATTAATTAATACTAAACTCATCAGCCTGTACGGAGAGACTCTGAACTTTACATTATTTTTAACCACAACATTATCTTTTAACCTCAATATTGAGATCTGTCCGCCCAGAATCCTAGGTCTGTGGTATCAAATAGGCAGAGCAATTAGGCAGATTAGTCCGCTACCTTGAATTAGCCATATCCATGGGTTTACTTAAACACGCTTTGCAATTTTTGGCACAGGGATCGCGCGATCGCACCCCTAGCCGTCGTCAGGTAAATCAGTGGTTTAAGTGGTTGGCTCCGGGTTTACTGATCAAGCGCTGGCTGCTGATTAGCGCCACAGGCATGGTGTTTACAGGCTTAGGGTTTGCCATCTGGCTGAACCTGACGCCAGTTTACTACTTCAGCGAATTTGTCCGAGAGCTGCTGCGCACCATTACCGATCGCATTCCCAATTACATCAGCGGCCCTCTAGTGCTGATTACGGGCTTTTTGCTGATTCTCTGGGGGCAAAAGCGAAGCCTAGGCGCAATTACTGAAGTGCTGATGCCTGAAGGCGATGGCGAACTGGTCGATCGCCTAATGACCCATCGGCGGCTGCATCGTGGCCCCAAGGTTGTGGTGATTGGCGGCGGCACAGGGTTGTCAACGCTGCTGCGCGGTCTAAAGGGGCTGAGCGCCAACATTACCGCTATTGTTACCGTTGCCGATGATGGCGGTTCTTCGGGGCGCTTGCGCCGAGAAATTGGCGTACTGCCGCCTGGAGATATCCGCAACTGTCTAGCGGCTCTTGCCGATGAGGAAAAGCTGTTGACGGAGCTGTTTCAGTACCGCTTTCAGGCAGGTGATGGGCTAGTGGGACATAGCTTTGGCAACCTGTTCTTGACCGCCATGAGCGAGATCACGGGGGATTTAGAACGGGCGATCGCCGCTAGCTCCAAGGTGCTTGCCATTCGTGGACAGGTGCTGCCCTCTACCCTCAGCGACATGCGCCTCTGGGCAGAGCTGGCTGACGGACGACGGATTGAAGGCGAATCTAATATTACCGAAGCTAAAGGGAAAATCATCAAAATTGGCTGCACGCCTGCCCAGCCTGCGGCGCTGCCCAGGGCGATACAGGCGATCGATGAAGCCGACTACATTATTATTGGGCCTGGTTCGCTCTACACCAGCATCATCCCTAATCTGCTTGTGCCTGATATTAGAGATGCGATCGCCCGATCTCAGGTGCCGCGCATCTACGTCTGCAATATTATGACCCAGCCCGGTGAAACCGACGGTTACACGGTATCTGATCACATTCGCACGATTGATCAAGTCTGCGGCTGTCCGCTGTTTGATGCCGTCCTTGTACAAAAAACGTCACCCTCGGCACAGTCTTTGATTCATTATGCTCAGGAAGGATCTCATCCCGTGTTTTTCGATCGCGAAGCTGTCGTTCATCTGGGGCGACGTGCCGTTGTTGCCAATGTGATGGACGAAGATGCCTCAACTCGACTCGTGCGCCACAACCACAGCCGTTTGGCTCGGATTCTGCTGCGATGGTATACCCGCACTCAAGGGCTGTGAGCCTAGAGCAAAATAGGTGAAAATATCTCAGGGGAAGTGATAGGGTAATAGGCGATGGAATCCGTAAATCGGGTTTAGCACTCAGCATCCTTGCCCCGTAGCGGCGAACTTACCCAACCCCTACTCTTTGAAATGTCCCAAGAACTTTTGCGATCGCTGGTCTGGATGGATTACCGACTAGCCGTTCTTTTTACTGTGCTTTTGCCTCTAGTGCTGCTGATTTGGGCGTTCGTGCAAAAGGCGGATGCAATGCAGCGTTTGCTCATTATCTACTGGCGCGTGTCGAGCCTTTTAGCGATTACTGTTTATCTGATGATTGGCAGCTTGCCCGTCAGCTTTGTATCTGGACTACTGGCGCGAATTCTGATTCCGGTTAGCCTCTGGTTTTGGGTGGATCTAAACGAAGAAATTGCCGATCAGTCCTCCTCACCGCTGAAGTGGGCTTTCACAAGCTGGCGATGGGCGATTAGCGTCTACTGTGGATTGGGCGCACTGGCAAGTATTCCTTTTCTACAATGCGCGGTGTCTCAAGAAACCTTTGCAACGCCGTTCTGCCAGGTCTGGCTCGATCCGCCCTTTGGCTACAAGAGCTTTTTCCATGCCGCCTCTAAGCCAGAGTTTCTGGGTTTCTTGGGGATTACTGCCCTCGTGATCTACGTCCTTTACCTCGGCTATTTTGTGCTAATCCGGTTGGGCAAGCAGGGGCGATCGGCAACTGAGCAATAATCTGGACAGCAATCCGGACAGCAATCCGGGCAGCAATCCGGGCAGTAGCCTGAACAGTAATTTGGGGAATCATAAAGCAGCGATCTGGACATCAATCTGGATAGTCAAAAAATCTATTTTTCAAATTAGAGGTCTGGTGTATGGTTCAGCCACTCGTGGGAATTATCATGGGCAGCGACTCAGATTTGCCCACCATGCAGGCTGCGATCGCCACCTGTGAAGATTTTGAAGTTCCTTGTGAAGTCGCGATCGTTTCGGCACATCGCACCCCAGAACGCATGATGGAATATGCCCAAACGGCTCATCAACGCGGTTTAAAGGTGATTATTGCCGGGGCGGGTGGTGCTGCCCATCTGCCAGGAATGGTGGCGGCTCTAACCCCGTTGCCTGTGATTGGTGTGCCCGTGCCTTCCAAGCATTTACAGGGAGTTGATTCACTCTACTCGATCGTGCAAATGCCCACCGGAATTCCAGTGGCAACTGTGGCGATCGGCAATTCTCAAAACGCTGGATTGCTTGCCGTGCAAATAATTGCCAGCCATCAGCCGGAGCTATTGGAGAGAGTTCTGCGCTATCGCCAAAGCCTAAAAGAAATGGTCATGAAAAAGCAGGAAAGGCTAGAGGCGATCGGCTACAAAAAGTATTTATCTAATGAAGGCGCAACCAGAGGCGTGTTCGGTAGCGGTATTTAGGTAAGGACTATAGAGCTACGTAATTAAGTTAGGACGAGACTAAGTTAGGACGAGTTATTTTTTGAGAGCCGCGCTCCGCGCGGCTCTCAAAAAATAACTCATTGGGTCTAAGCGCGTAGCGCTACACCGCGTGTTCTAGGGAAATTGATGAAGTGGAGCATAATTAAGGCATAGAGTTTGGTTGCTATCCATGACTCAACTGCTAAATACAGAAGAACGGTCGAATCCAGACGTAGTGACTGAGCTTGACATCAGCCACATTGCAATTGAAGACGACACGCCCGTGGATAATTTTCAATCAGAAAAGCAGCAGCGGCTTTTAGTAGAACCGCTCTATAGCTGCTGGTCGCCCAGTGTGTCGTTCATTGCAGCCTCAAACGTCGGATTATTCTACGGACTGAAACTTGATCCGATCGTCCCGGATGCTTTTCTGAGCCTGAATGTGACGATGCCTGACGACTGGAGCCAGAAGCAAAATCGCTCCTACTTTGTCTGGGAATTTGGCAAGGTTCCAGAAGTTTGCATTGAAATTGTTTCTAATCGCAAGGGCAATGAGTTGTCCTTGAAAAAAGATGATTATGCCCGAATTGGCGTCACCTACTACGTTGTTTTCGATCCGTTGCAGCAGCTTCAGCGAGAAGAGGAGCTAAACGGCAAGACGCTAAAAGCTTGGGCGCTGACGGCGGGGCAGTATGTGGAAATGGCAGAACCCTTATGGCTACAAACGGTAGAGTTGGGTTTGACCCTCTGGCAGGGGTCGTTTGAGGGGCAAGACTCTACCTGGTTGCGTTGGTGCGATCGCCAGGGTCAAGTCATCCCCACCGGAGCCGAAGGCAGAGAAACTGAACGCCAGCGGGCAGATGAGGCAGAATTGAGAGCGAGACAGCTAGCCGAACGGCTGCGGGAAATGGGAATTAACCCCGATGAAATCTAGTGGCTGGATCGAGAGGTGCTTTGACCATTGGAGGCGATCGCCCAAGCATTTTTCAAAATCGCTGAGCAGCCCTATGATGTTTGATGCCAGTTTGTCATAGCAAATTTTGCTACGGCACTTTGATATCTTTACGGGAACCCTACTTGCCGATGCGTTTGGGGGGACGGCGACCAATATATCGCTTCGACGATCGCCTCAGACCCCTTTGCGCAGTAGAGCCGCGACCTGTATCCGCAGGAGCGTCAGGAGCATCTTCTTTCGTTAAGCTGGGTCTACGGATGCGCTCGAATACCCTACTACCCACCTGCCGAAAAACGCTAGGCTGCTGTTCTGGAGTTTCCGGTTCGGCATCGGCTTTCACTTCTTCAGCTTTCAAGTAGCCGACAATGTTCCAAACTGCCAGCCCTGCCATGGCTCCCAATAGAATGCATAGCTCAGCTTGAAAACCTGCCAAAAGAAATAGCAGGATAAAGATGAGCCAAGCCGTTAAACCTGCACGAAACCCATCATCTGACGCAAACTTATACATGCATCACGCTCCCTATGCAGCCCAAAATTTCCAGATCCCCGACTAGATCCCTAACTCGATCTCTGATGCGCCCAGATCCCGCATTAGCGCCTGAATCGGTTGGGTCGTATCAAGGGTCTTGACATAGGGTAGCTCAGTTGGGCTAAAGGGTTCCAAAAATTGTTGGGGCAAAAGATCGGCTGTGGCATCGGCAATGTCTCCGGTGCGCTTTTGCAAACGCGATCGCAGCACTTCCGAGGGTGCATCACAGTGAATGATTTGCAGCGGTATCTCCTGCTTTTGAGCTGCCGCCAGGACAGGTTCACGCAAGACATAGCGATCGTACTTCGCATCCAAAATCACGCTGTAGCCCTGTTGTGCCAGCATAATGCCTAGCTCTAGCAGCCGCCCGTAGGTTTTTTGAGTCATTTCGGCGGAGTACAAGCTTTCGTCGCCGCGCTGATTGAGCGGGATGCCGCCCAGATGCTTCCGCACCGCATCCGATCGAATATGAATCGCGCTACTGAGGCTAGCCAACTGTCGGGCGGTCGTGCTTTTGCCTGAGCCGGATAGCCCACACATCAATGTCAGCTTGCCCTGACGCGGCTGAGAATAGTGCCATGCCAGCCTGTAGAAACGAGCGGCGGTTTCTTTTGCTTTCTCTTTATCGGCGGCTGAAATCGCCGGATCATCTAGCAAGAAGGAGACAATTTTAGCGCGGACGTAGGCTTGACGATTCACGTAGAAGGGCAGAACCTGCAAGCCTTCCCAGTCGCCCGTCTGCTCAATATAAGCGTTCAAAAACAGGGTGCTGAGATCAGGGCGATCGCTTGCCTCCAGATCGCGAATGACGTAGGCAATGTCAAACATGACATCAACAAATCTGAAGGACTCGTTGAACTCAATGCAATCAAATAGCCAGAGACGATCGTTCCACAGGCAAATATTGTCGAGATGCAGGTCGCCATGGCATTCGCGGATACGATCCTGCTGCATTCGTGCCACAAACAGATCAGAATGTTCGGCAAACAGGCGATCGTTGTAGGCGCGGGTTTCATCAAACTGAGTTTGGGTCTGCGATCGCCCAATATATTGCTCAGTTTGCTGAAAGTTCTCATCAATTGCTTCCCGGACTCGCGTCGGTTCGCCAAAGCCACGAATGTAGTCGCTGGTAGAAATCTTGGCATGAAACTGAGCGATCGTCTTCGCCAACTCTTGCAGCAAAGCCTCCGTCAGCTTGCCCTGTCTGTGCAGATTTGCCAGCAGTCCGTCTTGGGGAAACTGCTGCATTTTTAGCGTGTAGTCTGCCGGAGTGCCGGAGCCGTTGAGCTGAAAGCGATCGCCCTCCTCTGCAATGGGCAGCACCTCTAGATAAAGCTCTTGGGCACAGCGTTGGTTGAGGCGCAGCTCTTCTTGACAAAAATGCTGCCGCTTTTCCAGAGTTGAGTAATCCAAGAATCCAAAATTAACGGGTTTCTTAAGCTTATAGGCATAGTCACCCGTCAGCAAAACATAGGACACATGGGTCTGAATCAACTGAATCGGAGGCTGCACCGGATGCGGATAAAACTCCGGCTGCATCATCTGCTGGATTAGAGCGGGGAGAACGCTATCAGTCATGAATAGTATGAGGTCTTCTTTTGTAACAGTTTTGCCGTAACAGCCTAACACTCAAGGGGGACGCAGCATTGCTACGCCCCCAGGATTTACTGAAACCTTAAAATAGCCTGTCTGTTTAGCCCCTTGCAGATTGGAGTTTTGGGATCAGGTTAGGTGGGGGCTGCACCTTCACCCAACCTAATGCGCACCTAATGCGTAACAGAATCTATTCAGCCGCGTCTTCAGCCGCTTCCTCATCTGTCTGAGCTGCCTGACCCAAAATGGATACCACAACGCGATCGCCTTCACCCAAAACCACCACACCAGCAGGCAGCGGCAGTTCGTTCACATGAATAGCATCGCCAATATTCATGTCTGTGACATCAACCTCGATCGCATCAGGAATATTGTCACCTGTGCAGGATACTTCTAGCTCGTTCAGCACGGTGTCCATAGAACCACCTTCTTGCTTTACACCCTGTGCTATGCCCACAAAGTGAATCGGCACCGTGACTTCTAGCTTGTCGCCAGCGCTAACCGAGAAAAAGCTGAGATGGTAGATGTTGCGTTTCCAGGGGTGAGACTGTACCTCGCGCAATAGGGCTTTACCGCTCCAAGGCACGTCAGGTGCATTGATTTTGATCAAAGTATTGTTCAGCGAAGACTTCCTGACCAAGGTTTCAGCCGCCTTAGCATCCAAGGTCAGCGCTATAGATTCGGTGCCCTTGTGTCCATAGAGCACGGCTGGAATTTGACCTCCACGACGAAGGGCATTGGGCTTGCTGCCTTCAGGGCGCTTTTTACAATCAACAGTAAGTTCCATACAGGTTATGTTTGAGTGTTCTAAATAAAACTTTTGGACAGGCGCGACAGAGATCAAGTCTAAACCAATAAGCCTAGACTTAGAGACTAATCGTTAGACTAACCGCTATTCGCCTGAGCGCTAACGGCAGGTTGGCTACCCTTGTCCTGCTCCTCGCTGTAAAGCAACGCGCGCTTAGGGCCGTGAATCGGATCTTCAACAATGATAGTTTGATCGCGGCTAGCCCCCAGAGAAACGATCGCGATCGGCACTTCCATCAATTCTGCCAAAAACTTCAGGTAATCTAACGCCTGAACAGGCAGCTCATCGAGCGATCGACAATGAACGGTAGACTGCTGCCAACCCGGCACGGTTTTGTAAATTGGACGGCACTGGGCAAACTGGCGGGCGTTGCTAGGAAAATCAAAGCACTGCTTGCCATCTAGCTCATAGGCGACGCAGACCTGAATTTCCTCTAGCTCGTCTAAGACATCTAGTTTAGTGATTGCCAGACAGTCTAGCCCGTTAATCCGCACGGCATAGCGACCAATCACGGCATCAAACCAGCCGCACCGACGCTTACGCCCTGTAGTGGTACCAAATTCAGCACCGCGATCGCACAAAAGCTGACCCACATCGCCCATTTGCTCCGTTGGGAAAGGGCCTTCACCCACGCGAGTCGTGTAGGCTTTCGCCACACCAATGACGCGATCGATCATCGTTGGCCCCACGCCCGCTCCCACACAGGCTCCCCCGGCGACCGGATTCGAAGAAGTTACATAGGGATAGGTGCCATGATCGAGATCGAGCAGGGTGCCCTGTGCCCCCTCAAATAAAATATTGCGGCGCTGACGGAACGACTCATAGATTTTTAGGGAGCTGTCTACCACATGGGGACGCAGGCGATCGGCATAGACTTGATACTCTGCAATCACTTCTTCGGGGTCAAGTGGCGACAGCCCATAGAGCTTTTCCAGAATCACGTTCTTGTAGTTGATCGTCCACCGGAGCTGCTTTTTCATATGGTCTGACTCCATCAGATCGACCATGCGAATGCCTGTCCGCTCTGACTTGTCAGCGTAGGTTGGCCCAATGCCGCGCTTGGTCGTACCAATCTTATGTTCACCCCGCCGCTCTTCAGAGGCTTGGTCAATCAGCCGATGGTAGGGCATCGTCACATGAGCCGTTTCGGAAATTAACAGGTTTTGGGTAGAAATACCCAGAGCCTCTAGCTGGTCAAGTTCCTGAATCAGCACTTTGGGATCAATGACCGTCCCTGTTCCAATAATGCACTCTGTGTCTGGATAAAGAATTCCAGAGGGAATCAAATGCAGCTTGAAGGTTTGATCTTGGACAACGACCGTGTGCCCAGCGTTTACTCCGCCTTGATATCGAACAACCACATCGGCCGATCGACTCAGAAGGTCAGTAATTTTGCCTTTTCCTTCATCGCCCCACTGGGCACCAATTACAACGACGTTAGCCAAGATTTTTTCGACTGCTAAACTTTACACAGTCCTTAATTATCCAGAGAAATAGGGATAAGTGTCAACTTATTTCTAAAATCTACCGCATGGCACCCATCGTATTTTTCCAGGCGAGTTCTTTTCCTAAGATCTCTAGCGCTCGCTGTTCGGCTCCCAAAAATAGCTGACTATCGGTGAGTTCTTTGAGAATTTGCTGGGTGAGCTGCGCCGCAAAGCTGCCGCCAAACCGCAATAAATGGCTGTAGTAGCAGAACTGCGATCGCTCCTCTTGATTCAAGTGAAACCGATGGATTTCGTCTTCAGTCATCCGGCAAACAGGTGTATTGACGGGCACAACGACGCGCGGAATGCCGTGAATGCCATAGGTCAGGCTATTCTGCTGCATGATGGTTCCAATCAGCACCACGCCCAGCAGCGTCCGGGTTTCCATGATCAGGTCAGGTGCAAACATTGGATCAGGATCGCTCGTCAGGCGAGGGCCGTTACTGAGAAACGTAGGGTTGAACAACTGCGAGTTATAGACCACGCCCACCGCCCAATGGCGATCGCCCTCGTCTTCAAGTTTGACAAAGCAGCCGAAGCCAAAATCTTCTGGCATGGGCGGACTTGTGACCTCCATCCGATCGTCTACCTGCACGACATAATCGCAATGAGAATTAGATTTGACGACTTTGCCCAGACGCATAGAGATTCTCCGAAACAAGGGGTAGGCGATCGCAGGTGTGAAATTAGCTAGAGAAATTACCTAGATAAGAACAACTTCAACAGAATTGTATCGGCAATCTTAGGCGATCGCGCTTCTCAAAACCCTGCTCAGACTTAAATCTCCTCTTAAATAATCTCAAGTTTCAAATCTCGGATTAATTTCTAGAAGGATCATGGGAACTTTATAGAGTACAGAGCTTTAACCAAGCTCAAAGTTTTAACTTTACGACTGGCTGACCATCCGCCAAACTGTATGACTGAGAATTCTAAGTTTTTTCCAGCGCGAGTTCCTGCTTTAGGAAGCCCAGACTCCATGCAGCAACCCGATCCGCCTATTACTTTGAAGCTGCCCTTGGAAATTGCCAACGCGATCGCCCAGCGCATGAGTCAATCTGGGCAAACCCAGACCCAAGTCATACTAGAGGCGCTAGCGACTAACTTAAAGGAGACGAGCCTGAATGAAAAAGTCGTCTCTGCCCATCCTGTTTTGGAAGAACTGGAACAACTGAAGCAACGGCTGGCTGAGCTAGAAGCCCTCATTCCTAAAGTGGCAATGCTGGAGGGAAAGTCGATCGCCTTCTGAGTCTGCGATCGCCCCTCCCTCAGAAGGCTGACCATATCGATTCTTTGGGCAAAAATTCTTCGGATGCGCTGAAAATACCCAGTGGCTTGACTCCTAGCCCGAAAAATAGCTTGGATCGCCCAGTTCCGGGTTCATCCGTAGCAGCACTTTGGCTGCAAATTAGCCAAGATAACCAACCTCCTGCTTCAGTTCCGGTCAAACATTTGCCGCAACATTGTCCCCAATGTCATCATCCGCTAAATCTACTGACAGAGGATTTTGAACGTCAGGCTTGCGCTAAATGTGGCTGGTCAGAGCCATTGCGATCTCCCCAAGTGCAGGATGCTGGAATGCTAGCGGAACTAGAGCTGAAGCAGCTTTTAGAACAAGCGGCTCTAGAATCTTTGAATAATATGAAAACTCGTAGGGATAGTAGTAGTTAGCTCAGGATTTTTTGTAGCGTGGGCAAAGCCCACGCTACAAAAAATCCTTACCTCTTGAGGACTACCCTGAGTCTATGGGTGAGGTTTCAGAAAGCTGATGAGCTAGGTCGAGCTTCTGAGCAGGATCAGCTACTGCACTAACCGTCTCTTTGACAAAACGACCATATGAGCTAGGAAGACTGTGGGAGCGGCACAAAACTTGCGTAGATTCATGGACTGAACTAGCCAAAGTCAGTTTTGGGCATCTTCTGCAAATCCAGCCCTCTCTAGGGTTGCCCCTGAAGCTATAGCCCCACGTAATTGAGTTAGGACGAGTTATTTTTTGAGAGCTGCGCGGAGCGCAGCTCTCAAAAAATAACTCATCGGATCTAAACGCGTAGGGCTATAAAAGAAACAACAGAAAAAGCGAATAAAGTAGTTAATCTTACAGAATAAATTTTATTTCTGTACATTGAAACTACTTCTATTGATAGGTGTACGGCTTCAGAAAGTCCCATAAATTGATGATGTTATTGAAAAATCAATGTCTAAATTGATAGAAATTAGGAGTAGATGATATGGCATACATGGATGACCCGTCAGGCAGAATAATCGATCGCCCGATCGCCGTTCCTGCGGTTGACTACCACGATCGCGTTCGTTGGGGTCCTATTTTTGCGGGACTGGTTGTGGCATTGAGTTCTCAGCTTGTCTTGAGCAGTTTGGGAGCAGCGATCGGCTTGTCTACCATTGCGGGTTCTGGCGCACCTCGAACCAACGCTCCAGACGTTGGTTCGGCTGTGGGCATTTGGGCAATTATCAGCCTCTTGATCTCTTTGTTCTTGGGCGGTTGGATCATGGCAAGAGCCTGTGGATCTATGAGTCGCAGTACGGCTCTCCTGAATGGGGCCATTCTGTGGGCAACCACGCTTGCCATCAGCGCATGGCTTCTTTCTAGCGGTGTGTCCGGTGCGTTTGGCGTGGTGGCGCAAAACGCGACTGGTATCATTGAGCAGGCTCAGCAGAGTGGTGTTCCTGTTCCAGGAGTGGACGCGCCCGCTCCGTCTCCCAGCGTTACAGCCCAACAGACTCGCGATATTGCAGGCAATGGTGCAAAGATAGGCTGGTCTTTTGCCTTGGGTTCGCTGCTGGGTCTACTGGCATCGCTAATTGGAGCTTCTGCAGGTGTTCGTCATCCGCGCACTGTTGCTGTCTCTAGAGATGCAGAAACTTACTCCAGGTAATTCTCTGCGATAACATAGCAGCCGCCAAAGCGGTTAGGACGGAGATATTTTTGGTGGGGCGCTTCGTACCCTACTAAAAATGTTCTAAGTAATCCAGCGCAGCTCGAAAAACTGCGCTGGATTACTATTATTCGTTCGAATAGGGTGTGAACTTAAGATACTTTGATGTTGACACACTATAACTATCAGTGACGTCAACCTTGTGTACATTAAGAATAAACGTTAGCTCTCTCTGATGTCTCAGGCTATACTTACTTTGAGTTTCTTATGAGTTTCTAGTTTTTAAAATAAGGCGATCGCTCCATTCTTTTTTTGTGTCTTCTCTTTCCATATTTCCTACAAAACAGGGGTAGCTTTAAGCTACCCCTGACAATCGCCTCTATTTTAGTCTAGAAGCATCGGACTAAATCTTCACGACTGAGACAGTGACCTCACCTTGATTGTCCTCAAGGTGAGTGTCGAAGAAAAAACAGCATAGGTTTGCCGTTTCATGGACTTGAAGATTGAGCGTTTCATCATATCCGTTGAGAGTTGACCAAGTGGCACCCACAACGGCATTTGTCTTCTGGTTAACGACCTTGCCGCCGTAGATCCACAGCATAACAACTGGCTCACCCGCAGCATCGCCGTAGCCAAAGCCTCCCTCTTTAATCCGAATGAGATATTGACCCGGCTCCAAAACTTTAGAGACTGCTTTCTCCATCTGAAGCTTACTCATCTCTGACGCATCTAAGAAGAAGCAGTTACGCTGACTATGCACCTTGAGGGTGGTAATGGAGCAGCGGCTTGGTGCTGAGGGCGGAGGTGCCAAGTCTGCTATCGCGCTAGCTCCTACAGCTACCCCAGCTACCGCAGCATTGTCTAAGTCTGCGCCGATTCGGACAGGATTGGATCGCGCTAACTTCAGCCAGTCTCCTTCGATCGTTTCATAGCCAATTTCTGCCACGTAATCACGATCGACTGCCGGAATCGAGACATGATGATCTGACTCTAAACTCTGCAAATCGTAAACTTGCAGACTGTGGGCAGGGCGATCATCCAGATCAATATCCGTCGCATCATAGACTCGAAGCTGAAACTTTGTACCGCCCTGCTCTCGCAGCGCAGCTTTACTAACCTCTGGAGCTTCCCAGTAAGCGTAGGCATCGTCAGCAGCACGCGGAGTCAAAATGATTCGACTGTCATCCACTACCGTAGCCGGATCAAGCAAAGGCACAGTTTCAGAGGGTATTGCTGCAACTGCTCCTGCCGCTGCAACTGCCGTTAAAGCTGCCCCTCCAGCCAGACCTGACAGACTTAGCCCATCGTCAGCCTTGACGGGTTCACAGGCTACTCGGACTGAATGCGATCGCGCCAGCTTCAACCAGCGGTTGTCATCCGTCACATAGCCCAACTCGCTGAGGTAGTCTCGATCGCACTGGGGAATTGGCACATGCAGATCTGGATCAGCTTCACTGCAATCAAATTCCTGCACGCTGTGGGCTGGCTGATGATCCAAATCAATATCAGTCACATCTGAAACTCGCAGCTTCAGCTTTCTGCCACCCTGCTCCCGCAGCTCTGCCCTATGCTCTTCGGGCGCTTCCCAGTAGGCATAGGCATTTTGGGAATCACGAGGCGTGAGAATAATCCGGCTATCCGGCGATCGTCGTCCTGCACCCACCACAGCGCCCAGAGCCGCAGCACCTGCCGCAGCACCTGCCGCAGCACCCACAGCAGGGATCACGGCTGGGATTACAGCTGGAGGGATTGCAGCAGGAGCCTCGACAGGAGGCGGGACAGGAATAGGGGGAGTAGGCGGCACTACAGGAGGCGCAACCGGAGGCGGCACCACTGCAGTGGGCGCAGTATCTCTTCCCCTAGATAGCCACCACAAGCCACCCCCGATGAGCGGCAGCAACAGCCAGCCCAACCAGCCTGGAAAGCCTCCTGGCTCAGCTGTCGCCACAGGAGCAACCGCAACCGTGGGTGAAGCTTCTGGACTCACAGCTTCAGCCACAGATGGAGAAGCTTCTGGGGAAGCTGCGGGACTGGGCACAACAGCAGCAACAGCCGCCGCTTCGGTCGCTTTAGCCGCCGAGATAGCTGCTAGACCTGCTGGAGAGGTAGCAAATCCCAGAAATGCCAGGACTGCTGGGTTGGCAGCATCCTTGTAGGCGTAGCCACGCGGCTGAGAAAAAGGATAGCGCGGATCGTCCGGCAGCGTTTTGTGCATTGAGATGATTTTGACATTAGGTTGGTCTAAAACCTGGCTGGCGATCGCATAGCTGATCCCATCTTTGCCAAGATCCTGAACCACTGCTGCTGTTTCATCAGTTGCCTCTTGGGTCGCATTGGAGCCAGTTGCAAAGGGCGTGCCTGAAAAGACGTCGTATTTACTGAGTGAGATCCGAGTGTCACTAAAGTCAGGACGATCGATAAACCGAATTGGCCCCGGCTCACCCCCCAGTTCTGACCAGTCTGTGATCTCACCTCGGAAAATTCTGGCAAATTGGTCAAAGGTGATATCTCCACTGAAAGGGTTTTCAGGAGAAACAATGATGGCAACCTTTTCACGGCTGAGGGTGGTTTCAGTCAGCCCTTGAGCCTTCTCTTCGTCAGTAAGAGGACGACCGATCGCCGCCAAGTCAATATCGCCTTTCAGTAAAGATTGCAGCGCGTCGTCAGTTCCCGTCGCCGCCAAGTTTACCGTCGTACCCGAAAATTTCTCTTCAAAGCTTCTCTTCAGCGCTTCGTTGATCACCGTCATACTGCTGGAGCCATCTAGCTTCACAGTAGTCCCGCTAGGCACTGCGCTGGGTAGGGGGAAGCTAGTCGGCACAGGGGATTGCGCCAGCAGCACGGCATCTGTTTTGATCGCTGCAACGGCTGAAGTAGTCATCAGCGTCAGTAAAGCCGCAGATACCCGAACAGCCGATCGCTTAATTAAAGTTTTTTTTGAACTCAGCATGATGCGTTCCTGCATGGGAAAAGGTTAAATTCGCACAACAGAGAGATTCACTTCCCCATCATTATCTTCAAGATGAGTATCGAAAAAGAAAGCGCATAGCGTTGCAGTTTCTCTGACTTCTAAGGTCAGCGTGTCATCATACCCATTCAGAGAAGACCAAGTGGCGTTAACCTCAACGTTTGTTTTTTTGTTAACCACTTTTCCGCCATAGATCCACAGCAGTACCAGAGGTTCGCCTGTACCCCCAGCTGCTGAACGGTAGCCAAACGTGCCGCTTTGGATTTTGACAATATTGATACCTGGCTCCAGAGGCACAGAAACAGAAATCTCGCTCTGAATCTGCTGCATTTGTTCTGGGCTGAGCCTATAGCAATTGTGCTTGCTATGAATTTTCAGATCGGTAACTACACATCCTTCCATGGTTCACTTCCTCAATCACTAATGTTAGTAATGCCCCTCACACTTATCAGCTTGCGAAACTCAAATGCTTATCAAAGTCCACCAGCTAGAAACTCAAAACCGCTCTCCGTAGATCTAGTAAAGCGTTGTCTCCAGAATGGTCATCTTTAATAGATCGCAGCTTGCCTATACTGATAAAGATTTCAGGAGAATCATATCTGGTTATTAATTCAATGTAAAGCTCAGCGAATAGGTTGCAGCTTCAAGTCAGACAATGTGTTTTATCTCACCTTTTATACCCAGTTCGATAAGCCCAGAAAAAGGTGAGTTAAGGGCGTAAGTTAACCAAATAGAGCGTTCTCACACAAGCTAAACCTTTGTATTTTTGTCTTGCTCCATATTTGCTAAGAGGCTGAATTACTTGTCAAGAGGCTGATTGAAAACTTTGGCGTTGCTGATTTTATGCAGCATTACGTAATTGGGTTGGGATGAGTTATTTTTTGAGAGCTGCGCGGAGCGCAGCTCTCAAAAAATAACTGGTTGGATCTGAGCGCGTAGCGCCATACAGAAAATCAGCAACGCCAAAATTTGAAACATGGTTTATCTTTGGGGTGAGTTGCAGCCCCGTTGAGAGAGTATTGCTTCATGCCATCGCAGGTGACGTCATTGCACAGCCAGGTAAATCAGCCATTGCAGGCTACACAGCCAGAATTGCCCCTAGAAGCTGCGCCGGGAATGGTGTCTAGTGCCCTGACATCTAACCTCTTGACATCTAGCCCCCTGACAACCGTACGGCGCGGTCGTCGTCACAACGTTAAGCGCCCTAGAACTAGCCCTGACCTGTTTCCGCAGGGATTGACCGATCGCATGGCATCCAATCGCCTAATTTGGGAAGGCTGTACCGTTCTTAGTCAGGGTCGCAGTCTAGACTGGTCAAACACAGAGGATGGGCTGTATTACCAAAGCCCGGTTGCTAAAGGCAAAGGCTATATTTCTTTCTCGTTAACCAACGACCTGTACCTCAAAGATCCCAGCGTGCTAGAGGGCGAAGTTGCCCTAGCGCTGATTGAAGAATTTGACATTCGAGCCGCTTGTCTACACCTAATCTATGCTGCCTTTGCTACACAGCTAGAGCGCCCTTGGGAGCAGCAGTTTGTAATTAGCGATCGCCAGCTAGAGCGCTATTTAGGGCTAGATAAGAACAAAAAGCTCAATAAACAGCAGAAATTAGAGCTGCTGCTGCATCTTGCCAAACAGCCCTGCTCCCTGCTGGTCTACGTTTCTTGGCCGGATAAAGGCAAAGTCAAGTCCTTTAGCGTCAGCCGCACTTGGCTCTGGGAAATTTCGGAGCCAATCCTGCATTTTCAAGAAACGATCTCTGGGCATTCAGAGCTAGTCGGCTTTACCCTCCAAGTGAGAGCCGGAAACTGGGCGCAGTATTTTCTCAACGCCGAACGCTGCAAAGATGGCACGGGCTATTACGAGTACGGTATTTTATCTCAGTCCTTGCTCCAAGACGTGATGAGCCTCTGGTATAACCACGAGGGAGCCGCTCGTCTAATGCTGTGGCTACTGTTCAAAACGCGAGTCAGCAATAGCCCTGTGCGAGTAGGGACGCTGTTTAAGGTTGCCTTTGGAGTCGAGAAGATCGAGCTGGCGCGGGAAGATGCCTTTGCCCGTAAGCGCCTCGTGAAGCAGTGGAAATCGTTACTCAAGGTTCTGCACGAACGGGGCTGGAAGCTCACCTTTGATGCGGCAACCTACCCGCCTCAGTATTTGCCGGACTTCTCTGAACTGGTTCCCTTAAGCAACATTCCAGATGATCCCCAGGAGGCAGCAGAATTTTGGGCGAAGGATGCTCAAAAAGCTGACGGTACTCGGTTGACCGACATTACCCGTAAGCCCTACGGCGGCTTTGAGCCGCTATTGACTGGGCTAATGCTGATCCAACCGCCCCACGAAATCACGACCCGACTGCAAGAGCTAAATCCGCGATCGCCCATTGCTAAACCCCAGCTCTACCTGACTGAAGCAACTGCTGAACCCAACTCACCAGAATGCAAGCCTTTGTCCGGCAGGTCGCCTAAGCGCTCTACCCCTCGTAAGTCTAAGCCGCTGGTTAAATCCGGTCAGGAGTTAAAAGACCTGCGCGTCTCTAAAGGCATGACTCAAAGCGCGCTGGCTACCCATTTGGGCAAAAGCACAAGTTGGGTGAAGCTGGTGGAAACCGATCGCCGCAACATCACAGCCGCCGATCAAGAGCTATTGCAACAGCTCTTTGAAATGTAGCCTTTTACTTCGTTTGGGCTCGCGTACAAAATAAAACCCAGCAGCTTTTTGGGTAGTGGTATTTAGGTAAGGACTACCGTTTGTTGGAAGTGCCGCGCGACACTTCCAACAAACTATTACAGGTTAATCAATTTGTGATCCTTGGCATAAACATAGAGACCCTCTAGGATAAAACCTAATCAACGGGCGATCGCACTCAAATTTCCTCTAAACCCTTCTCTCTAAAACCGGAAAAGCACACTCAGCCCTAGCCCGCTCTGAACCAAATCGAGTTCAGTCCGACTTAACCCTTCCCCGTCCCGAAAGTCAGATCCGTTGAAAACATAAGCTAACTTGACGGAAGACGATCGCGACAGAGCGTAACTGACCCCAAACTGCAAATTCCAGGTAATATCGCGTTCAGCGTTGAGGTTAAATCCTGACACATCACCCCGAAAACCAAGACTCCAGAACCGTGAGAGCGCCGTTCCAATGCGAATCCCGACTAGCGGCTCCAGCGTGGTTCGGGAAGAGCTAAACTCTTGGTTTCTCAAGACTGCGTTCGGGCCAAGGCGCGCTTCGTCAATTTCCAATTCTTGCCTTGAAATATTGGTTCGCACCCCCAGCACAGGTTCGATGACCAAGACCGGAAAGGGATTGGTGGGAGTTGGCGAACTCCGTAGGGAAGTGTTGACGACGGTGTAAAACGCAGCTAAATCAATCTTGCCTCGCCGGACAGTCACGCTTCCGTCGGCCTCGCCCCTCAGCTCAATCGGAATCCCAAAGCGATTCAGACTCCCGGCTGGAAACGTCACCCCCAGCGTGCCGCTATTTCCTGCCGCTAGGTAAAACCCTTCGAACAAGAACCCCAAACGACCCCGTTGCGCCTCAAATCGCAGCCCTGCATCAAAGGCACGATCGAGACTCAGAACGTCATCTAGCCCTGCCTGAATCGAGGTCGATCGCCCCAGTACGCTTACGTCAGCGCTGATATCAAACGGTATGAAGACATATGGCTCTACTGAAAACCGCCAGCGATCGCCCGACCTTGGCTCACTGGAGGCTGCGGGATCTGCGGGCAGCGCCTCAGCCGGATCAACAAGTTCAACGTCGCTTTCCGGCAGATCGGTCGGTTCAAGCTCAGGCAAATCCACGGGTTCAACGTTGCTTTCCGGCGAACTAACCGTACCTGATGGGTCTTGCGCTAGCTCCGACGCTTCGCCCCTTTCCGCATCGGTCAACAGCTGCGTCGAGGCGGGTGGCAGCGGCTCCAGCGCGGGCAGTTCTGCGGGAACATCGCGGCTGATCTGAGCCTCTGCGGCGATGGCTGGAATCTGGGGCAGCAGTATGTCGAGTGGGGACGTGTTGAGCTGAATCGGGTCAGCCTGGATCGGATCAGGCTGGGTGGTACCGGGCTGAAACGTGCCAGATGGAAACTTTGAAGCCTGCCGCAGTTCCCCTAGGGCAGACGCTTCAGCAATCGCAGTCAGCTCTGGATTTTCCACGGCATCCGGGCTAATGGATGCGGCATCCGCCGGACGCTGCTCGATCGCCTGGGCTGGAGCGACCCACAGCACTGCTGCTCCAGCTGCGATGGAGGTTGCAATGGAAAAGAGATGGGCGATCGCTCTGACTCGCCGCACCTGAGCATGATGCCCGTCTAAGGGACTGCCTTGAGGATAATTCTGACAAAACACAGATCTTTCAAACATAATGCAAGCTCTAGAGGGTTAACAAAGAGATGTGTGAAGGCAAAGTTTCTGCTATGAGACTCGACAAAATGTTGAAATTTCAGATAATACTTTGTTGAGTCTTGCTTCTCTAGCTCCGGGGTTAGAAAAGACTCAAAATTAGCTCAGCAGATTCTTATAAATCTTGCCGTCTTTCAGAATCACCACGAAGTTTTGGGTAGGGTTGTCAATGAGCTGAATGTTCTCCAATGGATTGCCATTGACTAGCAGCAAATCAGCGAGTGCGCCCTCTTCCACAACACCCAGCTTGCCGGGATAAGGATTGCGTGGCCCAGACAAAGCCAGCAGTTCGGCATTATCGTGAGTCGCCATCTTCAGCACTTCCGCAGGCGTATACCAGCGCACCATTTTTGACAATAGTGCGCCTCGTCGAGCCGCTTTCGCGGGATCATAGAGTATGTCAGTCCCCCAAGCCGTTTTGATGTTGTATTGCTTAGCCAGCCCATAGGCAATATCAGTGCCTTCTGCTACTTGCAACTGCTTTCTGCGGCTTTCAGTCCCTTCAGGATAGGGGTTGGCATCTTCATCATCCAGGAAGGGCTGCATACTCAGCCAGACTCCTTTTTCGGCCATCAGTTTGGCAGTCGGCTCATCTATGAGCTGACCATGTTCAATACACTTTACCCCGGCTTGAATAGCAGTCTGAACTGCCTTCGGCGTGTAGGCATGAACCGTGACATAGGTGTTCCAGTCTGAGGCTGCATCGACAGCAGCACGAAATTCTGCATCGGTGTATTGGGCGACATCGATTGGGTCGTAGGCCGAGGCAACGCCGCCCCCCGCTGCTAGCTTAATTTGGCTAGCGCCCCTCATGAGTTGCTCGCGGGTGGCACGGAGCACTTCGGGTACTCCATCGGCGATCGCCCCTACGCCATATTTCTCTGCCAGACTGAGTTCTGAGGTCGCTGTTCTGGGCAGTTCATCCAGCGTGCGAAAGTCTCCATGCCCGCTGGTTTGGGAAATCATCGCGCCCGACGGCCAGATGCGCGGCCCCGCTAGCTCACCGCGATCGATCACTTTCTTCAGGTCGAATGCCGGACCAGCCAAATCCCGCACCCCCGTAAAGCCGTTCATCAATATCCGGGTCGAACTTTCGGCAGCGGCCCGAAACACCTGCTGCATTAGCGCATCTCCCTCAGCCCCTGCCTCCAACAGAGATGCCTGACCAGCAACTCCCTCCAGAACTAGGTGAACATGGGCATCGATCAACCCTGGCATCAGCACTCGCTCTGCGCCTTCGATGAGAAGAGTGCGAAGGTCGGCTGGAATGGGGATGGGCGAGGTGGAAATTCGCTCAATTTTGTTATCAACAACTAACACATTAGAAGGCGCTGAGAGTTGAGGGGAGATGCCATCAAAGATCCGCACATTCTGAAACAAAACGCGATTGATGTTTTGGTTCGGAAGACTTTCAGATGGCTGGCTCTGCGCCCAGCTCACTTGCGTCGCCAACCCAATTAGAGTTAGTAGAACACATCCTAAAATCCCTAAGATAAATGAGTATCGAAATCGTGAACCCATATTGCCTCGCATTCAAAATAGCTTGATTGGTTTCAAAGACAGCCTGCTTGACTTAGGATTTTTCAAACTTTGAATTGCTCGCTGCCTAAATCTTGAAGATTGGCGCTTAAAAAGGAAAGATATAGCTTAGACAAAAGTGTATCCGTACACGAGGTCAAGGAGTCAGTAGAATTGAGGCCGTTCAGGGAGAGGAAGTCATAAAAGGCGGAGGGAGAGCTTCCGTGTATAGGTAGCGACTGATTTAGGACTGCTGTATCACACTGCTACTAATGCAAACATTAGTTCAGAAAAGCGATCGCCTACGATTGCTTCTGGCGATAGGTTTCTTTTGCCTGTTCGTGCTCCCGAAATAGGTTAAAAAATGCACAATTATGATATTCTCTCGCAACTTTATTTGCAAGTATTCTTTCGCAAACAGTTGCGGAAGCGGGAGACTATGCTAGTAGTGGGGACGATCGCAAGTAGTCTGCTCCTATTCACAACAGTCCCTTTATTGGGATCACATCTTGCCCAAGCACAGCGCCCCTTTAACGTCAATTGCTGCAAAACCTGCTTATCTTGAGCGCTTGATTGCTGCGATTGCTGCGATTGCTGCGATTGCTCAAGATGGCGATCGTCTCATTAACCTATTCCAAGACATTTGCCAAAGTCTAGGCAGAAGGGAAAATGGTTGCCTTGTCGAATCACAACAGTAGTTTTCAAGTGAATCTCAACGCCATTCCGTTTGGTGAAAAGGTGGCATTGGTGATGGCTGATAGCGTTATTTCATACCGATTTAAACGAATTTGTGGGCACATCGAACCTCAGAAGGGGCTTGGCAATTCCAAGCCCGTACCGGGATCTGTCGCGGTTCCAATTCAAATTGGTATCACGCCTAAAATTTTACGCTTGGAAAGGCACCCCGCGTGACGCCAAGCTGATTGTGTAGCTTCAAATCACGCCAGAGCTGCGAACCTGCGATCTCTCCACGCAGAAGCTTTTGATAGCTGGCGATCGTCCGTGTGACCTCTTCTGGAGATTCGTTCACAAACTCTAGACGAAACTGATGGATACCCAGCTTAATTAAATGCTGGACATACTCAGCTCCGGTCTGAGCCTTGCCGTTAAACACCGTGTTTCTACAGCCTGTATCTGCTTTGAGGATATGTTCGATCCCAATGCGATCGCGTAGCTTAACTTCCTGAGTTTCGCAAGGACGACCGCAGTTTGTATAGTCTGTTCCTTCAGTGAGGAAAGCGCAAAAGACGCAATGTTCCATATGAAACATCGGCATATGTTGGTGAATGGTGACTTCAAACCAGTCCGACGGGCAGCCCGTAATCAAATCCTCAAGTTGACTAACATTCAGATCATAGGAAGGCGTAAGCCGCTCTAACCCCAACTGTTTTAGGTAATCTGCCGTCAGTGGATTAGCAACGTTGAAGGAAAAATCGGCGATGCAGCGATCGTCCGCAAAAAACTTCAAATGATCATAGTTCCGCACCAAGTAGCCATCTGCATTGCAGGAGCGAACTTGCTTCAAAATCCAGTCTTCGCCCGGTTTAGTGATACGAGGTGGCGCAACCCAGATTGTAGAAGCCGTTTCCTCGGCTGAGCGAACTATCCTCACCGCTTCTCGGTAGGCGCGAGGATCTTCCAGTTCGCAATAAAGCGTTTTGATGCCGCCGTCCAAAGCTGCCTGTAGCTGTGGCAGACTGCGAACTAACGCAATCAGCGAGGGAACGATCGCGCCAGAAGAATCAGCAGACGGAAGCAGATCTCTATAGGAAGCGGCTTGAAGTTGCCAGCACTGAGGACGCGATCGCTGCTCTTCCAATTGAGCCACAATCTCGCGCCGAAGACGATTCAGTTCGCTCATGGGCAGCATGACTGAACCGTTTAGATGATGGGTGAGTTTGCCTAGACAGAAGGGAGTGTTGCCCAACCGACCCAACTGATCCTGAAGGCGATCGCCGTCTAAAGGTTTAGTATGTGCCTCAATCAGCGGCATTGCAGATTCCACCTGTACGATGTGTCCTTGCGGATCGCGGGCAATCACCACCAAGGGCTGATCCACTTCGCCATAAATCTCAAGCCGAATCGGCTGCTGAAATTGCGGCGTATCCCCTGCATAACTTTGTCGCACTTGGCGATCGAATTCCGGATCGCTGGTTTTCCAGATTTTATCTCCCACATGGATGCGCCGTGTGTCTAGACTATCTCTTCCAAATGTTAAAACAGACGACTGTTTCTTATGTTCTACAGCGTAAATTCTGCCGCCTTCTTCCTGCGTCTCTGGATGTCCATTATCAAACACGACTCCATCCCCAGGTTTTGCAGGAGCCTGTAGCTTGACAATCACCTTATCTTCATAGATTTGAATCACTTCACCGAGATAGACGCCGCGCTTTTTGCCGAAACGCCCATGCACTAATTCCTGATTATTAATGCCCTGAAACCAGCCCGTGTAGAGTCCGCGCGAGAAAGCCATTTCTAGCTCGTAGCGATCGCCAGATTCCGAGGAACTAGCCTGCTCCGCCATAGCGCGATCGATCGCCTGTCGATAAACGCGCGTCACTGCGGCTACATACTCTGGCGCCTTTAGCCGACCCTCGATTTTGAGGCAGGTAACTCCCGTTTTGATTAGGTCAGGCAGCACCTCTAGTCCTGCTAAATCTTGGGGACTCAGCAAGTATTTGCGATCGCCCAGATCGATCGTTTTGCCATCGGCGACTAGCTCATAGGGCATCCGGCAGGCTTGAGCGCATTCTCCCCGATTAGCCGATCGTCCTCCTAAAGCTTCGCTTGTCAAACATTGTCCTGAGTAAGCCACGCACAGCGCTCCGTGGACGAACACCTCCAGCGGCATAGAGACGAGACAAGCCTGCTGAATTTTGCTAATTTCTTGGAGCGAACATTCCCGCGCCAACACTACAAGATTGCAGCCGAGAGCCTGAGCAAACTCTACGCCAGCAACGCTAGTAACCGTCATTTGGGTTGAAGCGTGAATCGGAAAATCAGGAGACAAATGCCGAATTAAACGACAGATGCCAATATCCTGCACAATCAACGCATCTACTCCAGCGGCGATAATGGTGCGAATGTACTGTTCTACTTCAGGAAGCTCTTGGGGAAAGATCAGGGTATTCAACGTCACATAGCCCTTCACCCCCCGCAGGTGCAGGAACTCCATTAGCTCAGGCAACTCCGCTTCAGTAAAGTTTTGCGCCCGCATCCGCGCATTGAACCGCTCTAGCCCGAAGTAAATTGCATCTGCCCCATTCTCGATCGCAGCTTTTGCGCAGTCCCAGTAGCCCGCTGGAGCCAGTAGCTCAGGCGGGCTGGGTCGGTTATTTTGTGGCAGGGGGACTTGTGGGAGGGGGGCTTGTGGCATGGGATGATCAGCGCGGCGATCGGAATAAATCAACACTCATCTTGATCTTGCCTCAATTTCTAATTCAATGACTGAAAAGTTGAAATTGGGCGCGAGCTATCTTGAGATAAAACGAAAGGGCGATCGGCTCTAACTCAGTTGGCTCCAGCTACGCTGGATTTTCTGGAATAAACTCCAGAGACACACCATTCATGCAGTAACGTTGACCTGTCGGAGCAGGGCCATCCTCAAACACATGTCCTAAATGTCCGCCGCACTTGTGGCAATGGACTTCGACTCTAGTCATAAATAGAGAGCGATCGGTTGTGGTTTCGATCGCCCCTTCCAGAGGCGCAAAGAAACTAGGCCAACCCGTACGGCTGTTAAATTTGGTTTCTGCGGCGAATAGCGGCGTACCGCAGGCAGCGCAGACGTAGGTTCCTGGCTCATAGACTTTATCCAGCGGACTGGTGCCCGGTCGTTCAGTTCCATGTTTCCGCAGCACCTGAAACTGCTCTGGGGTCAAGATTTCCTTCCACTCTTGCTCGGTCTTAGCGATTTCAAACTCGTGATTTGCAGAAGTTGCCATGAGCTAGACTTTTTTTTAGGGTTTTCTACTTTACTTTAGCAACTCAAGAGCATGCCCTGGCTTAAAGGAATACCTATCTCTTCACCCATCGCCACAATCTCCTGAGACTAGCTGTAGCCGACAGAGTTCGCCCTAAAATGTTTCAGGCGGCACATTCTTAGATAATTGCCACCTCTATTGTGAGGAGCAGGTGTGAGGATTAGGTGCATTGTCATTGCCTGTCGCGCCCTCAAAGAATTACGACTGAGAACAACTATGACCCTAGGCACAACTCCTGACTTTAGTTTTTATATTAATCACCGGACTCACTGGACAAGTCGTTTGGTCAATGGAGTAGCGATCGCCTACGTCATTTTAGGCTACGGGGTTTCCGTTTTCTGTATTGCCCAGCCCTCTGGGTGGATCAATTTAATCGGGGTTTTGCTGCTCGTTCACACTCTGCTTTGGGCTGCCTACTTTGTGCATGAATTTGTTCATAGCACAATTTTTCGCCATCCAAGCTGGAACGCGGCGTTTGGTCAGATCATGCTGTTTATTACAGGGTCTTGCTATAGCGACTATCGAGATATTGCTAGCAATCACTTGGCTCACCACAAAAATCGTGCTGACTTCTCAGTCTTTTCCATGCCCGACTTTCTGCGATCGCTGCCTAAGCCGCTGCTGCAAATTGTCGTTGCCCTAGAGTGGCTCTACTTTCCGGTAATCAACTTTTTGTTTCGCTGGCTGAATGTGATTTCGCCCTTTTTAGGGCAGTCCCGTCGAGATGAGCGATTTCGTAATGCCGCTTTGCTTCTGCTAAGGGGCGGATTGTTCACAGCGCTGGCTTTGTATTCGTTTAAGGCGATCGCGCTCTATTTCTTTTCCTACATTTGTTTCATCAACATCCTGCGCTTCGTCGATTGTTTTCAACATACCTACACCGTTTTTCAGTTGGGTCAACCTCTGCCTCACTATAGTCTTGAGCATGAGGAAACCAACACTTTTTCTAATCTGGTTTCCCGTCGCTGGTCTTGGCTAAACTTACTGCTGCTAAATTTTTCTTACCACAATGCCCACCATCGAGTAGTTCGCTGTCCGTGGCATTTGTTGCCAAAACTGGATGCGGAACTGTACCCACGCGATTACCGACAATATGTCACGCTTGGACGCCTAGTTCAAAACTATCATCGCTTCCGCATCCACCGTTTGTTTAACGGTCAAG
The DNA here is from genome assembly GCF_059504425.1 of Drouetiella sp. Lineage (NCBI taxonomy): Bacteria > Bacillati > Cyanobacteriota > Cyanophyceae > Oculatellales > Oculatellaceae > Drouetiella > Drouetiella sp. The sequence goes on along the minus strand of NZ_JCACIN010000074.1, from coordinate 2,478 downwards.
GTGTCGTTCTGGAGACAGAAAACGGACTGAACTTAGATCAGTTTGTCGGAGCGGTGGGCGTCTCTTTCCTATTCTCCCGCGAACCTTTAGACTGGCTCAAACTACCTGAAGGAGATGCCACAGTCACTTCTGCTTAGAAAACGCATCCTCTAATGATAAATTCCCCTAGGTTCAGCAAGTTTCAGGAAGACTTTTCATGGCGGCAATAAAGGCTTGTGAAGTAGCAACTGTTCCAAAAATTCCACCCTCCATTTTCACCATCTCGATCGCCGCCAGATGAAGCTGAGGATCACTCTCACCACAGCAATCTTCCAACAGAAGCGTGTCGTAGCCGCGATCGCTGGCTTCTCGCAAAGTGGAATGAACGCAGACTGCTGTAGTGACTCCACACAAGACGACATTAGTAATGCCTTGGTGTTTGAGGAGGTGATCTAAGTCGGTCGCGTAGAAAGCGCCATTCCCTGGTTTATCGATCACAGCTTCACCCGGTAAAGGTGTAAGCTCTGGAATGATGTCCCAGCCGGGTTGTCCCCTGACCAGTAGCCGCCCCATCGAACCCTGACTACCAATTTCAGCCCCCGCCCGCTGGTTTCTCCAGCGTTTTGTGGCAGGTAGATCTAGCAGATCTTCTCGGTGTCCTTCGCGGGTGAAAAAGATGGTAAAGCGTCGCGATCGCGCTATTTCTAAAACGGCTTGAATGGATGCGATCGGTGCTCGTGTTAGTGAAATGTCATATCCTTTTTTTGCCAGGTACCCATCTGGACTACAAAAGTCAGCCTGCATGTCAATGATAATAATTGCGGTGTTCGTCGGGCTAAGATTGCCGTTGAACGGATAAGGATAGGGATCTGCCTGGACAAAAGTCATCTGGTGTTCTTAGACAAGGTGTTAATTTGTAAGCTCATCGTATATCACTTTAGTCCACCCGACAATGTTAGAAGCAGTTCGCAGTTCGCGCTAAATATGTTCTCTCAACTCCTAACCTTGACATGTAAAAGTGTCGCTTGAGTCACCATCTAAGTGACTCAAACCTTCTACGATTAATTGCAATTGTTCTTCCCTTAAGGGCGCTCAATGATGGTACTTAAGTCAAGAAAAGGAATCTAGAATTTGTGTCGTCACCATATATTGGATTATGGAAGCGCGAGTCTATTCAGTGGGCGGATGCATCTCCCTATGAAGATTCGATCGTCTTTTGGCTTCAGGCGGAACGATATTTTGCTGATATTCGAATTCCTTTGAATCAGCCTTTGCCGCCTCAAAAGCCTCTACTGGACTTAGATTCATCTGAATTACTCAAATTTGCTAAATTTAATGCGTTTGCGGGAACGATCGATGCCACTGACAGCTGGATTCGCTGGAATCGCACGATCGACTTTAAACCTGATCCCAATCGGATTGATCAGGGTAGCGTTCATTTTAAAGATGAGAATCTGATTGAGATCGGTGAATTTGAATTTGAGGATGAAGTCCAGCAGTATCTGGAAATTTGGGTGCCACAATCTCAGGATGTCAGCGATCGCTTCGTGCTAGAGCTGGCTCAAGAGCTGAATGCTACCACTGAAACTGTTACCTATCCCAAAGCGCTTTGGGTGATCGTTGGAGAACACTTTATTCGCCTGTATGACGATCGCTTTTATCCGCCAGATTTTGTCACACCCAGCGAAGTCACTGGCTCAGCGCTGAAACAATTGATGCAATTTCAGGCGGACTATGGCAAGCGTTGTGGCGATATTCCTTGGGAAATTGTTTTGTCCAACGATCCAAGCCGGATGGGCACTGCGCTACAGGCAAAAATGGACTATCGCGCCCAGTGGCTAGACAATATCTTGATTGAAACCTGGACAGCTAGCACTGGAGAAACGATCGAACATCATTGGAATGTGCGGGAGTCTACAGGAGACTGGGAATTAAATCGCCTAACTTTTCTTGGACAAGGGCAGTGATTTGGCGATCGTCTTCTGTCCAAATTCTCGGATGCCCAAACACGCAAGGCTCCAGAATGCCGTAGAGCTGATCCTCGTAATAGATGGGGGCATGAATCAGCGCCCGATGCCCAAACCCTTCCTGTTCGTAGGTCAGATTCACGACTTCTGCCCCAGCAGTTTCAATGTCCTCTACAAATACAGCTTCTGAAGTGCGAAAGGCGATCGCCATCAGCGGATCTTTTGCGGCCACATCCCCTTCTTCAATCCAGGTGCTCCCTGTAAGATCAGGAAAATCTGGACTGCGGCTGTAGCAGTGGGTGATGCGGCCTTGCCCCGTCTGGGGATGACGTAGATAGAGAAAGCAGCGATCGCAATTTAACGCTTGGCAGAGGGCTGGCATCAAAGCGGTACAAATCTGATCAGGATTTCCCTGATTGAAAATTTCTTCTAGAGCGATCGGCAATTTAGGCATCACAATTTAGGCATGATTATATTAGGTATAGCGCTACGCACATACGTTAGGACACTCTTTAAAGGCAGCATCAACGCA